>JAZGFF010000080.1:0-5985 GCA_036479095.1 Rhizobiaceae bacterium
TCATATTTAGACAAGAGAGGACGAAATTTTGACATGACGATTTCTCGAGTTCTCAGCAGTGCAATGGGAAGCGCCTCTTCATAGGCACGGATGAGTTCATGATCACTCACGGATCACACCATTTCTGAGGCTACTGACGCCCTCAACAGTAATTTCAATCTCGTCGCCCTGACGCAACCAAATTGGTGGATCAAATCGAGCGGCTTCAGCCCGATCGACGCAAGCTTGTGCATCGTTAATTCTGCCTGCCTCAAAAAGATCACGAATGGATGTTATCTTATGTGCAGCGCTAAGATCGAGTAATCCGTCATCTGTCATGACACCGATGCGGTTTCCAGTTTGGGTTGAAGAGGTATAGGAAACAAGGCGCATTGAGAAATTCCGAGTTTAAGTTTCTTAACGTGTTATGTATCTGTTTCTTCCTCCCGTAGAAAGCTTAAAATCTTATCGGGGAGATTATCCAAATATAAAAGCGGTACATGGCCTTGGCCTTTGGCAGTGATTGTTTGAAAATCAGCCATCGACTTAGAAAATTGCGCTGCAATTTCGTCACTTAGTAATTGCGAATTTTCGCCCCTAATTAAAAGGCTTGGGTTATTTTGAAAAATCTTTAGTTCTTGCCAAGCTTGAAGCTGTTTTTCTTCATAGCTAACCGCGTTCGTTTGTCGTACCAGCCCAGCACTTATTGAAGGCAATAGTTTGCCTTTTTCTTCTTTCCATATGGCGTGAACCAACCCATCCCAATCCGCATCACTAAGAAGTGGGAAGTCTTCGCCTTTCAATTGTTTTAAATTTGCCAGAGCTTCACCCCAATTTTTTGGGATCTGTTGCCTTTGGCGTAAAGCGGTTAAACGAGCAATTCCAACGCCATCAAACATTGGAGCGGCATCATTGAATACCAACTTGTTGAACAGGCTAGGGCGTTTTGGCCCGGTCAAAAGAACAGCTATAGCACTACGTCCATTGACTATAAGATCAGCGCCATGAAGACCCAGCGCCTCACAAAATGTGATTAAATCTTCGGTATCTATCTCGGTTTCTGCAGCTGTTGTTGTACCAAGTTCAGATGCACCACGGCCTCGCAAATCGATTGTATAAATGCGCTTTGGCGCGCCATTCAATCTTGCTAATCGTAAAGCAAATTCGTGGTGTTGTTGAGAATTACCAAGTTCCGTTGGGATGCAAAGCAGGGGAGTTGGGTGCGCTGTAATAGCATAACGGCCACGGGCTACCGGAATTTCGCGCTCGTAATAATACCCGCGCAGAACTGCACCATCTCTCATGGAGGCGCGGATAGAATGGCGTAAAATTACGGTGCCATCCATTTCATACGATGTTGTTTCTTTTTCCAAGGTTCTACCCTTTAGGATTATCCAAAAAGCAGCATACAAGAGCAAAAAGGTTTATTGAAGAGGTGAGGTAGACTTAAATCCGTTTGCCTCGGCGTAAATCAGCACCGATGGTGAGCCTACTGCCCTTCAGACGTGCCTTATACACTTGGAAGTTTTCCATCACTCGTTGCACATAATTACGGGTTTCGGAAAAGGGTATTTGTTCAACCCAATCAAGGACGAAATTCAAGGATTTTCCCCGTGGATCTCCAAAGCGTTGCACCCACTCAGCAGCCCGTGATGGGCCCGCATTATAGGCGGCAAAAGTTAGAATGTATGAACCGCCGAAGCGTTGCATTTGTTGGCTTATGTAGGCTGTGCCAAGGCGTGCGTTATAGGCCGCATCACTAACAAGGCGATGCCTTGAATAACGAATGCCAATCGAACGTGCGGTGCGTTTGGCGGTGGTTGGTAATAATTGTAACAGGCCAAGGGCATTTGCACTTGAGCGAGCATCGACTTGGAAGGTGCTTTCTTGTCTGGCAATCGCATAGGCAAGGGGAAGCCCCCCACCGCTGGTTTTTGTGTTGCGCGGTATGGCTCCAACAGGCCAAGCCAGATTATCAACTTTAAACCCACGAATGAAAGCGTGCTTACCAACTTGTAAAGAAAGCTGATAGTCTTTTTGACGTTCTGCTTGCGCGGCAAGCAAAGCCAATTCTCCAGGTTTCTTCATCCGTCTCGAGATGAACCGATATATCATTCTGGCTTTGCGATGATGGCCAGCGGATTCTAATTTTTTAATGGCTTGCACAAGCTCATATTTGGTAAAACGTACCCGGTCAGTCCGAGTCGGGCGCGCCTTTGAAATTTGAATGGATTTGCGTCCCAGCCGGCGTGCTGCCAATTGACCATAATAGGTTGTGTCGTGCTTTGCGGCTGCAGTAAAATGTCTTTTTGCAGCCCGATTGTGCCCGTTTTGCTTAAGGGCACGCCCCATCCAATAATGGCCGCGTGATTTACTCAATGGGGTTCTTGCGAGTTTAAGAAGCATGCTAAAATGTTTTACAGCTCTGCTAGGGTTCTTCAATTTTCTCAGGGCAATCCAGCCTGCAAAAAATTCCGCATCAATTCGTTTTCGCCGGGACTTAGCAACATTACGTGAAGCTAAGCGATAGGCCGTTTTGGCAGAATTGTTCTCGATTAAATCAGCCGAGAGGATCCGTTGTTCCGTCCAAAAGTAATCAGCGGCGCTGGGGTGAATTTTTGAAAGCTTGGCTTGGAGGAGAACTTTCGCTGCGGCAGAAAAGTTACCGGCTCGTCTTAAATGACGCGCTTTTGACAATAAATAATTAGCATCCTTTCGTTGAAAGGCAGGGACTGCGGCCAATTTGGAGCTTGCGCTTTTTTGTTTTCTTTCAACCGCAGCACGGGCTCGAACAAGACTGGTAACTCCTGCCAATCCGGCAATTCGTTCTGCCGAACGAATTCGACGCTTGGTAAGTAAATATTCTACTCTTGCACGATGGTCCGCGCGTGTCAGAACACCCTTGAAAGTTGATAAAAGCTTCCGTTCTTTGCCCTTGCTCAGTTTTTTTGAATGCCAAATTGGGGCAATTAATCGCCGCGCTTTTTTCTTTTTGCCTGCCGCCAAATGAGCTTTGGCAAGGGCAATACTCGCCTCTTCGGATTCAGGTGAAGACGCGCTAAATGCAACACGTAAGGCACTTCCATCCGCATCTTTCATCAATGCTCGTTCAAGATTACGCCGTATCGTTAAGCCACCTGGCCAATGCGCTAAATCTTGGGAAATCTTACTGAGTGTAACGACATCAACCCCGCGACCATCGATAGCGATGGCCCACGCCATTACTTTCCGTTCTAAGGAACCAGCCCGTAAACTCTGCCGCGCCGCAAGGGCCGTCTTCATGTTCTTCTTACTAAGAGCCTTAAGACCACGTTTGAGGGTTATAGATGCTGGAGATATGTCCAAGCGCGAAGAGTTCATACCGCTTTTTGCCAAAGAGGCTGTGCTAGCATAATTAGCAACTCCGCCAGTTATCAGCTTGCGGTGGGTGTTATCGGCAGCATTTGCACTTGTTTGAAATGCTATAGCACCCATAAATAGTATCGACATTCCTATACGCAAAGGTGTCATGAAATGATTGTAATCGGACATAGTTAGCGGGTACTCACTGTGGATATAGGAGGAGGCTTGAGAAACACATTTATTTGGTTTTCAAGTTGAACTGCTCATTCCAATGTTGAACTGTTTGAGTGTGGCAGGAAGATGTTGAGGCTCCGTTAACGAAAGGTTACTGCAAACCAATCTATTTGCGTTTTCGACTTGCCCCCTAGGGCAACCAGCCTTATGTTGCCGCGCAGTTCTAACATGCCCAATGGGGCAGATTATGACGATCTGTTATTACCAATTTTAAGTCGGTAAGCGGTCGTTTCCAGGAGAATATTTGTGTCGAATCCCCAATTCAGCCGATCTAATACGGCACTTGTTACGCCGTTTCATAAAGATGGGTCTATTGATGAAAAATGCTTGGCAGAATTTGTTGAGTGGCAAATTGAACAAGGCACGAGTGGCCTCGTTCCAATGGGCACAACAGGTGAATCGCCAACAGTAACTCACACTGAACATAAGCGAGTTGTAGAAATAACGATCGAAGTAGCCAATGGCCGAGTTCCAGTGATGGCCGGAGCAGGCTCAAATGATACAGCAGCAAGTATAGAATTTGCAAAGCATGCTGAAAAAGTTGGTGCCGCTGCGGTGCTGGTCGTTACGCCCTATTACAACAAGCCTAATCAAAATGGTATGAAGGCTCACTTCGCTGCAGTTGCGGAAGCAATGAGCTTACCAGTCTATGTCTACAATATTCCGGGTCGTTCAATCATCGATATGACACCACAAACTATGGGCGAGTTGGTTCATAGCTATGAAAATATTGTTGGTGTTAAAGATTCCACGGGCGATGTTACGCGTGTCAGTGCTCAACGGGCGACCTGTGGGAAAAATTTCACTCAATTAACTGGCGAAGACGCTTCAGCCTTAGGTCACTACGCCCATGGCGGTGTGGGGTGCATTTCAGTAACCTCAAACGTTGCGCCGGCTCTTTGCGCTGAATTTCAACGGGCATTGGCAGATGGTGACAGAGATAGAGCGCTAGATTTACAAGATCGATTACTCCCTCTACACAACGCTTTGTTTCTAGAACCCAATCCCGGTGGGGCTAAATATGCTCTAGAATTACTAGGTAAGATGGAGAACAACCAGCGTTTACCACTCGTTCCCATCGAAGCTTCAACGCAAAAATCTGTTAAAGACGCGATGGTGCACGCGGGTTTGATCAACTAGGTTAGCGAGCGTAATGGCATCTAAAAAGAAGGCAAGCAGTGGCGGTAAAGTAATCGCGGAAAACCGCAAGGCGCGCTATGATTATGCAATTGAAGATACAATTGAAGCTGGTTTGATGCTCCTTGGAACTGAGGTCAAATCACTGCGTGTTGGGAAAGCCAGTATCGCTGAGAGCTATGCAAGTTTTGAAGATGATGCCATGTGGCTGATCAACTGTAATATTCCAGAATATCTTCAGGCCAATCGTAACAATCACGAACCCAAACGTCGCCGCATGCTGCTCTTATCAAAACGAGAAATAGCGAAGCTATCGATGGCAATTGCCAGAGATGGGATGACGATTGTACCCCTCAAACTATATTTCAACGAACGGGGTATCGCCAAGCTTCTTCTTGCCTTAGCCAAGGGTAAAAAGAATCATGATAAACGGGAGACAGAGAAAAAACGGGATTGGAACCGAGAAAAGTCACGGATCATGAAAGAAAGTGGCTAAGCAGTAATTACATTCACATCGCTTCAATAATCACAAATGCCTGGGCGAGGGGATAGTCGTCTGTGATCGTTACATGAATGACCGGCTTCATACCTTCTGGAATTATTTTACCCAATTGATTTAGCGCTCCATTGGTTAGAACCATGGTTGGCTTTCCGCCAGCCAAATTTACGACCCCCATATCGCGCCAATAAACCCCTTGTGCCAAGCCAGTGCCGAGCGCCTTTGAGCAGGCCTCTTTCGCCGCAAAACGTTTGGCATAAGAGGCTATTCGCTGTTTTCTACCCTCAGATTTTGCTTGTTCGATGTCAGTATAAATCCGGTCGATGAAACGTTGGCCAAATTTCTCAAGCGAATTTTCAATGCGCCGTATATCAATCAAATCGCTACCAAGGCCGATAATCATGCCTGCTCTGCCTTGTTTGATATGTTAGATTGTGCAGCCAAATGCTTGGCTTTATCTCGAATTTCAGTGGCCTTCGCCATCAGTTTGTTACGCCTTTTTTCGCGAAAAACACCAGCGGCACGGCGCGTTATAAAATATATTGGCACGGCAACAAGTGGGCCAACAATTAACCCACCAACCAACATGGGATATAAAAGGGGGAACCAAATATCACCAAGCGCGGAAAGTGCTGCTGTACCATCCAGTTTCATGCAAGCTTGCATTACTCCCTTCATCGCAGCACCAAGAGCAGGAGCCTCGCCGCCTTGCTGTTGGGTTTGCAAAACTACTTGGCCTGTTTGGTAAGTAGTTGCCCAGATGATCGGAAAAGTTATGGGATTGCCAAAAAATG
>JAZGFF010000081.1:0-3768 GCA_036479095.1 Rhizobiaceae bacterium
TTTTGCACCATTATACGAATTAGCGAGGCGCCCGTTTTGCTAGGATTCTTTGTAAGGTACGACGGTGCATATTAAGCCGCCGCGCGGTTTCTGAGACATTTCGATCACAGAGTTCATAAACCCGTTGGATATGTTCCCACCTTACCCGATCTGCGGACATCGGGTTTTCTGGAGGTGCCGCCTTTTCATCAGGATGTTGCATCAAGGCGTTGTAGACATCATCAGCATCGGCAGGTTTGGCCAGATAATCGATGGCTCCACGCTTGATTGCACTTACGGCTGTGGCAATATTTCCATAACCGGTGAGCACGATCACACGGGTATCTTCATTATATTGATGAAGCGCGCTTACCACATCAAGCCCATTCCCATCTTCAAGTCGCATATCGATGACGGCATAATCTGGGCTGTTATTTTCAGCAAAATTGATGCCGTCTTTAACAGTTTCAGCTAGGGTAACACTAAATCCCCGTGATTCCATGGCTCTTCCAAGCCGTTGCAAAAATGGTCGGTCGTCGTCAACCAGAAGCAGGCTTGGCTGTATCCCTTCCATGTCTTTGTTCAGTTCTTCGTCAATATCGTCACGAGTCATAGGGATGCCATCTGTCTTGGTTATCTATTTCACCGATATCACAGTGATTCAGGTGCGGGAACCGCATCGTGGCTTGGGGAGGCAAGTTTTCCCCCTTCCAAATGTTCTCTTTCCCAATAAATTGAAATAAAAGCACCCTGATTGTGCAAGGGGCTTGGGGTATTGTTGCTGAATTTCAGGATTGCCCCACTTCGTTCTAGCAAGGTCTTGGCAATAAACATGCCCAAGCCCATCCCTCTGTGCTCGCCATCCTTCTTTTCCCGCCTTGAAGAAATAAAGGGCTCGCCTATTTTACTTAATATTGCCGGGGGGAATCCATCCCCATCATCACTGATTTCGATTTGTACTATGTGGTTGTCCCAGGTAACTGCAACAACCACATTGGTTTTGGCAAAGTCGACAGCATTATCAATTAGATTTCCAAGGCCGTAATGGATAGCCGTTGTCCGGCGAATGTTGGGAATGTTTGTCATGTCCCCCTCAGTCTTTAATTCGATCTCGACACCAAAGGCGCGTAAGGGCTCAATTTCTTCCTCGATCAATGTCAAAAGGGGCTGTTGTTGAATAATCGTTTGTTTGTCGTCGGCTAAAGACGAAAGTTTTTGCAAGATAACCCGGCATCTATCGGCCTGGGAGCGTAGCAAACTTGCGTCTTCGCAGAGCGCACTCTCCTTTGGTAGGGCGTGTTGCATTTCTTTCGAGACCAGAGCGATGGTAGCCAGCGGTGTGCCTAACTCATGAGCCGCAGCCGCGGCAAGGCCGTCAAAAGCCGATAAATGCTGCTCCTGTTGAAGTACCAATTCTGTCGCCGAAAGGGCATGGGCAAGATGCCGTGTATCTTGGGCAACTCGGAAAACATAAATAGCACTGAAGGCCAAAGTAGAGGCTACTGCAGCCCAGATACCAACGACAAAAACAAAGGGCATATTAAAAGGTTCATCAGGATTCCATGGAAGCGGCAGATGGTAGCGCGTCAGGAAAGTGATGAGAATGATTGCGAAAGCGCCCAAACATAAGGTGTGGAACTTCTCCAGCGTGCTTGCAGAAACCATTACTGGTGCGACGAAGAAAATCACAAAAGGGTTCTGCACCCCGCCGGTGAGATATAGTAACACCCCTAACTGCAAAATATCGAAGGCCAGCAAAGCAAATGCCCCATTGCTTGGGATGCGATAATTGGTCTTGTAGATGAATGCTAAAACGAGATTGAGTACCACGGACACTGCGATCAAGAACAAACAAGCAGCCCACGGTATCGGATATTCAAACACGAAGGCAACAACCAACACGGCAAAAGCTTGCCCAATGATTGCGTACCAGCGCAACAGCATTAAAGTGTCTAATCGCACCATGATCCGGTTGCGAATAACTTTCTCATAAATATCAATCGCCATTATTTTCTCGTTTTCTTCGGTTTCACCCGCCTCGTTGCGGCTGCGCTAAGCGGATCTTCAGGCCAAGGATGTTTTGGGTATCTCCCGCGCATTTCACGTCTAACATCTGCCCAAGTGCCGCGCCAGAACCCCGACAAATCTTTGGTTATTTGGATAGGACGACCCGCAGGAGAGAGCAATTCGATATCGATGGCTAAGCCCCCGCTCAGGATATGGGGATGTTTATCAAGCCCAAATAGTTCTTGCGGCCTTATTCGTAAGATTGGTTTTCCCTCAACATATTCTAACGGCACAAGCGATCCGCTCGGTGCTTTAAAATGAGAAGGGGTGAGCGCGTTCAGTTCCCTGTTAGAGGGATGCCCAGCGAGCAACATTAACCCATCTTTCAATGCACCCTTGCCCAAACATTGAAGGTTTTGTTCCCCTTCCAAAAACGGGGCAAGCCCTAGCTCAAGCTTACCCAACAAAGCTTGATCGCTCACATCGGGCCAGCGCTCAGGAAAATGCTTGTGTAGTAGCGCTAATTGCTGGCGCAGTTTGTGATCCTCTGCTCTCCAAGGCAAGATAGATAGCCCATTTTGTTGCCCCAGCTTTTGTCCGTATTCTTGAATGCCTTGCAATATGGCGGCTTGTGCAGCCTCGGGTTCAACCTTAACTTTCGCGGTTTTTCCCAGGGCAATGGAACCATAAGTAACGGCCCTTACCGCTTCTAATTTTCCTGTTTTTGGGTCAAATCCCACCGTTGTTTTTTCTGTGATTTGAGCGCCAAAGTTTTCCAGTAATTCAGATTTACTTAAGTTCGCGGCGCTGAGAATGCGGGCAGAACTGGCCTGACCTGCCATCTCCACGACCACCAAAAATTCTTCCCGTGCGAGGCTATCGATTGCATCGATTTGAGCACCGCGTCCATTGGCGAGGCGGAAACGATAGGCACCATCAGCTGCCTGGCCGCGATTTTGGGCAATGCGGTCGGGAAAGGCATAGGCTAGCAAAACACCATGATTTAATGGCTCCTGAATCCCCTTAACCGCGACCGTTTTTTCCGCTAAACGGCTAGCAAGTTTGATCAAATTTTTTGCACGATTGTCAGATCGGTTATGGGCGCGCTCATACCGATCGACTAAATCAGTTGAGCGACCGCCAACGCCTCGCTCCTGTACCAGCAAGGCCAACAGGGCCGCTCTTTTGGCCGATGCTTTTGCGTGTTTCCCAGCGATCAACACCATATGGGCAAAGCGTGGCGGCAGGCCTAGTTGCCCCATGGCACGACCATGGCTGGTTAATTTTCCCCGATCCAGTGCCCCTAAGGTTTCCAGCAGTTTTTCAGCTTCAATCAAGGCAGGTGGAGGTGGACAATCAAGCCATTTTAATTGGCTGCTATCGCGTACGCCCCAATCGGCAAGATCAAGAACCAAACGACCAAGATCAGCATTCAATATTTCGGGCGCGATGTGTTTGGGCAGACCGGCAGTTTGCTCTTCACGCCAAAGCCTGATGGCTTTCCCGGGTTCCAATCGACCCGCCCTCCCAGAGCGCTGGGTGACCGAGGCTAAGGGCGCTCGCACCGTTTGCAAGCGGGTAAGGCCGCTCCCCGGTTCAAAGATGGGTTGGCGAGCAAGACCGCTATCGATAACAGTGTTGACCCCTTCAATGGTCAAAGAGGTTTCTGCGATTGCGCTGGCCAGCACGATTTTCTTGTTGCCATCCTTGGGTGCGCTGATCGCTTCATCCTGCTCCCGTCCAGAAAGCGCGCCATAGAGGCGGTGCACTTGATAATTATTT
>JAZGFF010000082.1:0-7742 GCA_036479095.1 Rhizobiaceae bacterium
TAGACCAAACCGAAGTAGCAAATGATCTCACAAGCCGCCGTTTGGGTATTAACAGAAAATGGGGCCGCACTGGTGCCGACAGGAAAAAGAGATGATGTTAAACGCACCCACTCAATCCGTCATCCTCGAACGCGCTTGCGCGCTTCGGGGCTCCAGTGTGTGTAACAAAACCTCTGGATTCCCGAAGTTTGCTTTTAGCAAATTCGAGAATGACGGGATTAGATATTTAACTTTTTAAATGACAAACACATAAACGAGAACAAAACAAATGCTAGAAATTAAAAACCTTCACGTTCGCATTGCGGGCACGGATACTGAAATTCTCAACGGGCTGAACCTTTCGGTTAAGGCTGGAGAAGTTGCGGCTATTATGGGGCCGAATGGGTCTGGTAAATCGACGCTGTCTTATGTGCTTTCAGGCAAGGAAGATTACGAAGTAACCGAAGGGTCTATCACCTATGATGGTGAAGACCTGCTGGAAATGGATGTGACGGAACGGGCCGCTGCCGGTGTGTTTTTGGCTTTCCAATATCCCGTAGAAATTCCTGGTGTTCCCACCATGTCGTTCCTGAAAGAAGCCATGAACTCCCAGCGCAAACAGCGCGGTGAAGACATTTTGACGACCCCTGATTTCATCAAGAAAGTACGGGCTGCGGCGGGTGATTTGAAAATCGATTTCAACATGCTGAAACGTCCCGTCAATGTTGGGTTTTCTGGCGGCGAAAAGAAACGTGCTGAGATTTTGCAAATGTCTTTGCTTGAACCAAAGCTTTGCATTTTGGACGAGACGGATTCTGGCCTCGACATTGATGCGCTTAAAGTTGTCTCCGAAGGGGTGAACCTACTGCGTTCTCCTGATCGCGCCATTATTGTTATCACCCACTACCAGCGCTTGCTCGACCATATTGTGCCGGACAGTGTGCACGTCTTGTCGAAGGGTAAGATCATCAAATCTGGTGATAAATCCCTAGCGATGGAGCTGGAAGAAAAAGGCTATGCAGACGTAATCGAGGCGGCAGCGTAAATCATCATGACAGTTCATAATCCACGCACCCTGACGGATGCGGAAACATTTTTGATTGAAGCTTATTCTGCTGCCGATTGGTTGGCAGGGGACGATAAGGTTCGCGCGTCCCGCGATGCTGCAATCGAAGCGTTGAAGACCAACGGTTTGCCAACCCGCCGCGTTGAAGAATTCCATTACACCGATTTACGCGCAAATTTGGCCAAGGGCTACACCCCAAACCAGCGTCCGAATTCTGATCTGGCGGCGCACGCCATGCTAGATTACGAACGGCTTATTCCGGCAATACGTCTGCCGATGGTCAACGGCTATTATTTTGCGGATATGGCGGATGATCTCCCGGAGGGTGTTTCCGTTCTTCCTGGATTTCAAAGTGGCGGCTTTGGTTCAGGTGAAGTGGCGCTGGCCAATACTGTCGAGACACTAAACACAGCTTTTGCCAACGATGGGATCAGTATTTCCTTTGCTGCCGATAGCAACGTTAGCGGCAATATAGGCATTGCTAATTCCTATGTTGGTGAAGAAGGCGGCATGGCCGTCACGCGCAATAAAATTAGCATCGGTAAGAATGCCAAGGCTAAAATTGTTGATCGGTTTTGTGGTAATAATGGCGTGGCTTATTTAAGCAGCTCGCTCGTTGATGTTACTATCGAAGAAGGCGCTACGCTCAATTACACTTTGGTGATTGAAGAAGGTGATATGGCGCAACGGTTGGCTCGGCTTTCCGTTGCTTTGAAAGACAACGCCACTCTCAATCTGTTCGTCCTTAACGGCGGCGGAAAATTGGTTCGCCAAGAAATAAATTTTGAGGTGAAGGGCGAGAACGTCGCCCTCAATATCTCTGGGGTGAACATGATAGGCGGTGATGCTCATATTGATGTGACTTCGGTTATCAACCACCACACCCCCAACACGGTTTCTAACGAGATATTCCGTAACGTCGTAACAGGCCGTGGCAAGGGCGTGTTCCAAGGGCAAATCAATGTGGCGCAAGCGGCACAATTGACCGATGCTCGTATGGCTTGCAACACCTTGTTGTTGTCTGACGATTGCGATTTCTCGGCCAAACCAGAACTCGAAATTTTCGCCGATGATGTGCAATGTGCCCACGGGGCAACGGTTACGGATTTGGAAGCAAGCTATCTGTTCTACCTGATGGCACGGGGCATCTCTAAGGAAGCCGCACGGCGCATGTTGATCAAAGCTTTCGTTGCGGAAGTCGTCGAAGAAATGGACGATGAAGCATTAGTTGAAGCGCTGGAATCTCGCATTGATGTGTGGATGAAAAAGCATGTCTAAGTACGACATCGAAGCCATCCGCGCGGACTTCCCGATCCTGCATCGTGAAGTGCATGGGAAGCCTTTAGTTTATCTCGATAATGGTGCATCCGCGCAAAAACCCCGTCAGGTTATTGATGCGGTGAGTTATGCCTATGAGAACGAATATGCCAACGTCCACCGTGGTCTGCATTTTCTCTCCAACGCCGCCACCGATGCCTATGAAGCGGCGCGGGGCAAGGTTCGCAAGTTTCTCAATGCGCCAAGCGATGAGAATATTGTTTTCACGGCGGGAACGACAGAAGCAATTAATCTCGTGGCCTATGGTTATGCCATGCCGAACATGGGCGAGGGGGACGAGATCGTTCTCTCCATCCTTGAGCACCATTCCAACATTGTACCTTGGCATTTCCTGCGCGAACGCCATGGGGTGAAGCTTGTTTGGGTTGATTGTGATGACGATGGTGGGCTGTCGTTAGAGGCGGTTGAGGCGGCATGCACCGAGCGCACAAAGCTTATTGCCATCACACAGATGTCGAACGTTACGGGTACGATAGTTCCGGTCAAAAAAATATGCGCAATGGCTCATGCCCGCGGCATCAAAGTGTTGGTGGATGGTTCCCAAGGGGCGGTTCATATGCCTGTTGATGTGCAGGACATGGATTGTGATTATTACGCCATCACTGGCCATAAGCTTTATGGGCCTTCGGGCATCGGGGTTCTCTACGGTAAAAAAGACGCACTAGAGGAAATGCGTCCGTTCCAAGGGGGCGGGGAGATGATCCTTGATGTGACCAAGGACGGTGTCACCTACAACGACCCACCGCATCGTTTTGAAGCCGGGACGCCACCAATTGTGCAAGCTATTGGATTAGGTGCAGCTCTTGACTATTTGGAAACTCTAGGCCTCGATAATATTGCTGCCCATGAGTTGGATTTACGCGATTACGCCCGTGAGCAATTGCAGAAAATTAATTCACTACGCATTATTGGAGATACGCCCAATAAAGGCTCCATATTCTCGTTTGAATTGGAGGGTATACATGCCCATGATGTCTCCATGGTGATTGATCGGGCTGGAGTGGCCGTCAGGGCAGGCACCCACTGCGCCCAACCTTTGATGGATCGCTTTGGGGTGACATCCACATGCCGAGCAAGTTTTGGTTTGTATAATACCCGTGCTGAGGTTGATGCTTTGGTTGATGCACTCATAAAGGCACAGAAATTCTTTTCGTGAAGGAACACAATCATGAGCGATAAACAACTGACAACAGCTGAAATGGAAACCGGCCCAAATGCGGCAGCCATTGGAGAGAATACTCCAAGCTCAATTCCGCAGGAGGAACTGGTTCGTTTAGCAACTGATATTATCGCAGCGATTAAAACGGTCTACGATCCGGAAATTCCATCCGACATCTACGAAATCGGCCTGATTTATCGCATTGATATTGATGACAATCGCATGGTTGATATCGATATGACTGTCACAGCGCCAGGTTGCCCTGTTGCCGGCGAGATGCCTGGCTGGGTAGAAAATGCCGTTGGCCCCGTTGAAGGTGTCTCTGGTGTGAAGGTGCAAATGGTCTTCGACCCACCCTGGACACCAGAGCGTTTGAGTGAAGAAGCGCAAGTGGCATTGGGCTGGTACGTTTAACGCAGATAATCTTTCCTTGCAGAAATTGGCTAACAGGCATATTGGCGGGGTAAATCAAGTTCGAGCTTTTGCTCACTAACGAGAAAAATTCATGACTAACATTAACAATCCCGTCGTTCGCTTTGCCCCCTCCCCAACAGGCCGCTTGCATATTGGCAATATCCGCACCGCTATCTTCAATTGGTTGTTCACCAAGAAATATGGTGGCAAATTTATTCTGCGGTTGGATGATACGGATACGGAGCGTTCAACAGAAGAGTTTGCTCAAGGTATCAAGGACGATCTGGCATGGTTGGGGGTCAATCCAGACCAAACGGAAAAGCAATCTGATCGCTTTGCTCTTTATGACAAGGCTGCTGAGAAACTCAAAGCTGAAGGCCTGTTATACCCTTGTTATGAATCACCAGATGAAATCGAACGCCGCCGCAAACGTTTAATGGCGCGAGGATTACCTCCCGTATATGACCGCGAAGCCCTTAAACTGACCGATGAAGAACGGACAACACTTGAGGCCGAGGGCAAGAAAGCCCATTGGCGCTTCCTTTTACCTAATTTTGAGAAAAGTCCATTTGAGACAAGACGTACTGAAGTTCATTTTAATGACCTGATGAAAGGGGACCAAACGGTGGATTTGGCCTCCATGTCTGATCCGATATTAATTCGTGGTGATGGCACTTATCTTTATACGCTGCCATCCGTTGTTGATGATTCTGAAATGGGTGTCACCCATATCATTCGTGGCGGTGATCACGTTACGAACTCTGGGGTGCAAATTGCGATATTTGAAGCACTTGGCACTAAGCCACCAGAATTTGGACACCATAATCTTTTACAAGATGCATCGGGGGAAGGCCTGTCAAAACGCAAAGGCGCGCTTTCTATAGCTAGTCTTCGTGACGATGGTCTTGAACCGATGGCGGTCTCTTCTCTTGCGACTTTAATCGGCATGTCGATGGATGTGGAAGCTTGCGATAGTTTAGAAAGCCTGGGGGAATTGTTTGACCCCTTGAAAGTTTCAAAATCTGATTCAAAATTTAATGCGGATGATCTGGTGGCGCTAAATGAAAAGCTACTGCATGAAATGGATTATAGCACAGCAAAACCTCGATTAGGGGCTATAGATGCCGACTTGGGCGAGGCATTTTGGCTAACCATTAGGGCAAATATTTCACGTTTCAAAGACAGTGCCATTTGGAAAGACGTGGCCGAGGGCAAGTTTGAGAAAGTTGAGTTTAGCAATGATGACGCCGAGTTTATGTTAAAAGCATCGTCATTATTGCCTGAGGAACCTTGGGGCGATGATGTTTGGAAACTATGGACATCAGCAGTTAAAGAAGCAACAGGCCGTAAGGGGCGGGAGCTTTTCATGCCACTTCGTAAAGCGCTGACAGGGCTAGAGCATGGCCCAGATTTAAGGGCGTTACTCCCGATTATTGGGTGGGAAAATACGCGTCGCCGACTACCCTAACCTTGCGGTTTTGAGCAACACGGTCGCTATCAATATTTTTAGGGTCAAGTTCTGCTATCGCAGCTTGCGTTAAGCCGCCTTTGATATTTTGCAATGTCTCAGGGTCTTGGCCGCGCTCGATGCGCCATTGCGGTTTAGCAATGCGAGCGATGGTACGGCGCACAGACTCACGGCTTTCCTTTTCATGCACTTTGGCGTTGAATTTTGTTTGCGTAATTTCTTGCTTGCGGTCGAGGAGGCGATAATTGCAAGAACAGCTTGGGTTGTAGCTTTTTTGATAGGCGAAAGCTGTAGGCAAAGAAGTGTAGGGCTCGCCATCTTCAGTGGAGATCATCTGCTCTGCTGTCTGGCTCGCTGTTTTATGATAATAAAGTTTCATTTCCGTACCGGGGCACAGATTATTACAAGCACCTGAATCACTAGCGATTGATTTTTTGTTGGTTGAGAAACTAACGGGGAAGAAATAACCATCACAGGTACGCACGCACATTGTGCGAACTGTGTTGTACTTATAGTTACGCAGTTGATCCTCAGTGGTTCTTAGCCGAGCGAAATCACTTTTGCTGTTTCGTCTGCGTTGTTTCTTGCGAAGTCGTTTGTTTTCAAGCCGTAGTGCGGTTCTCTCGCGGGCCGCTTTTTGCCGACGGTGTTTGTTCTTTGTGTTTCCAAAAATTTGTTCAAGAATAGATGTGCGGCGAACACTCGCAACTCTGGTATCTTTTTTGCCACAACGATTGCGTTTCATAGAACGTAAGATGCTGCGTCTTGTTTTTGATGTATTACGACCAGAACCGCCAGATTTTCTTTGGAGTGAACGAAGATTACGTTTCATTTTTGAAAGCGTACTACGCAGATTACGACAAGCGGGGTGTTTGGATTTGGAAAAAAATCTCTTTTTAGCTCGACAACCGAAGCTGCTCAGTTTTGATTGAACGCTGCTGATTTGTCTTTGCTGGGCTTTTGCTGCGCGGCGATATTTTGCCGAGCCGCCACTACTTCCTCGCCCAAGGGAAGCCAATTGGTGTTTTAATCTTGTGCAACTCGCGCTTTGAGCAGTTGCACTTTCAGGAACGAGAGAAACAAGGGCGAACAGAGCCATGCCCATCATCAGCCATTTGATTGGCTGGAAGGAAAACTTAATGGATTTATTTGAGCTCAACACAAGCTGCGCCCCTCACTTTACTCAAAACTAGATGCCGCAAGGTTCTATAGCAGCGTGAAAACAGTAAATAAGCAATAGCAGGTAACCCGTTTCAAATTAATAAAGCCTGAAACGGTTAATTCCATTTTGAGTTAATTGATCGTTACTTTCGCCTAGAAGAAAACTAGAACGAGTGCGGAAACAGGCCTCCATCTAATAAAATATTTTGGCCGGTGATGTAGCCAGCGTGGGTGGAACACAGGAATGCGCAGGTATTTCCAAATTCCGATGGGGTACCAAATCGTTTGGCTGGCACCTCATCTACGACCAATTTGGCGAAGGCCTCTTCACTTATTCCTTTGGCTTTTGCTCCGCCAGGAAAACCACCGCGTAGCCGCTTTGTATCCATTTTTCCTGGAAGTATATTGTTGATGGTCACGTTTTGAGCTGCATAAAGGGGGCGAACTCCGGCTAAAAATGCAGTTAACCCAGCCCGCGCGCCCGATGATAGATCCAGACCTTCGATTGGCATGACAACCGACATTGAGGTGATGTTGACGATTCGGCCAAAACCTCGTTCTGCCATGCCTTCTACTACAGCTTGGATGAGTTCTATTGGGGTGACCATATTTTGTATCACGCCTTCGATCATCGCCTCACGATCAATGTCTTGATAGCTTTTCTTTGGCGGCCCACCGTTGTTATTGATCAAGATGTCGGGGTTTGGACATGCTGTTAGCAGAGCCTGTTGCCCTTCAGCGGTGCTAACATCAGCAGCAACACCCGTAACTTTCGCACCGGTTGCCTTGATAATTTCCGCAACAGTTGCTTCTACTGTCTTTGCTGTTCGCGCATTGACGATAACTTCACAACCCGCCTCCGCTAATGCAATTGCGCAGCCTTTGCCAAGGCCTTCACTTGAAGCACAAACAATAGCCTTGCGACCCTTAATACCTAAATCCATTTCATAACTCCATATCTTTGCGTTGTTAGGACTATCAAGGAAAGAAACCTTCTAGCCAAGGGAAAATGATAACATACGCTTGACTTAAACAAGTTCAAGCATAACCAGTAGGTTCAAGATTCTATTGAAAGCTAGAGCATGCCCACACTCCCGAGCTATAAAGATATCCTAGACGCATCAAAAGTTATTGATGGACACGCAGTTCGCACTCCT
>JAZGFF010000083.1:0-12796 GCA_036479095.1 Rhizobiaceae bacterium
GGACACTGATTATACTAAACGGCGCAAGCCACGCAGAAGTTGTTGCCCACCTCTCCAAGCCTTGGGTTGCCATCACAATGCTGATGGTGATGGGAGCCGGGATCTATCACATGAAACTTGGCATGCAGGTTGTCATTGAAGATTACGTTCACGGCGCCAGCGGCAAGGTTCTGCTTATCGCCAACACATTTTTCGCAATTATCATGGCGGCTGTCAGCATTTTTGCAATTCTCAAACTCGGCTTCGGAGGCTGATTTTTCAAATGGCTAAAACTGCTAAAAAGACACCCCCTAAATCGGCAACTAAACCTGCCTATCAATTTATCGACCACACCATCGACGTTTGCGTTGTTGGTGCTGGTGGTGCAGGACTTCGAGCAACCCTTGGTGCGGCACAAGCGGGGTTGAAAACCGTCTGCATCACCAAAGTGTTCCCCACCCGCTCCCACACAGTTGCGGCCCAAGGCGGCGTTGCAGCTTCCCTTGGCAATATGGGCAAGGACACGTGGCAATGGCATATGTTCGATACCGTCAAAGGTTCCGATTGGCTCGGCGACCAAGACGCAATTGAATATTTGTGCCGTGAAGCGCCAAAAGCGGTTTATGAACTCGACCATTTCGGCGTGCCATTTTCGCGCACTGAAGAAGGCAAAATTTACCAACGCCCCTTCGGCGGCATGACCACCGAATTTGGCGAAGGCCCACCGGCGCAACGCACCTGTGCCGCTGCTGACCGTACCGGCCACGCCATGTTGCACACGCTCTACGGCCAAAGCTTAAAATATGATGCGGAATTTTATATTGAATATTTCGCCATCGATTTGATTATGGAAAATGGTGAATGTCGCGGCGTGATCGCGATGGATTTGGCCACCGGAGAAATGCACCGCTTCCGTGCCCATAAAACCATTTTGGCAACTGGCGGTTATGGCCGCGCCTATTTCTCATGCACATCAGCCCACACTTGCACAGGCGATGGTAATGCGATGGTATTGCGCGCTGGGCTGCCGTTGCAGGATATGGAATTCATCCAATTCCATCCGACCGGAATTTATGGCGCAGGTTGTTTGATTACCGAAGGTTCACGCGGCGAAGGCGGCTATCTCGTCAACTCCGAAGGGGAACGTTTCATGGAGCGTTATGCCCCTTCCGCCAAAGACCTCGCCTCCCGCGATGTTGTTTCCCGTTCGATGACCATGGAAATTCGCGAAGGCCGCGGTGTTGGCGCCAAGAATGACCACATCTATTTGCACCTCGATCACCTCGACCCAGCACTCTTGGCGGAACGTTTGCCAGGCATTTCTGAAAGTGCCAAAATTTTTGCTGGCGTTGATGTAAACAAAGAGCCGATCCCGGTTATCCCAACCGTGCACTATAATATGGGCGGCATACCCACCAATTATCACGGCGAAGTTTTGACCAAAAAAGGCAAAGACCCAGACCACGTTGTGCCGGGCCTCATGGCTATTGGCGAAGCGGCCTGTGTTTCTGTTCACGGTGCCAACCGCCTTGGTTCAAACTCACTCATCGACCTTGTGGTCTTTGGCCGTGCAGCGGGAATGCGCTGTGCTGAAACCGTCACACCAAACCAAAGCCACGCACCGCTTCCAGCCGACGCTGGCGATTTGGCTATGTCCCGACTTGACCATTTCCGTTATGCCAAGGGCAGCACCCCAACAGCTGAATTGCGCGACGAGATGCAAGCCACCATGCAAGCCAATTGCGCCGTGTTCCGCACCAGCGAAATTTTGGCCGAGGGCAAAGAGAAAATCCACAAGGTTTGGAAAGCCAGCGACGACATCGGCACAACAGATCGCGGCCTAATCTGGAACACCGATCTGGTCGAAACTATGGAATACGACAACCTGATTGCTCAGGCCGTCGTGACGATGGATTCAGCTGAAAACCGCAAGGAAAGCCGTGGCGCTCACGCCCATGAGGACTTCCCAAACCGCGACGATAAAAAATGGATGCACCACTCATTGGTTTATGCAGATGACGACACCAAAAAAGTGAAACTGGGCAACCGCCCAGTGCATACTTACACACTCACGGACGAGATCGATTACATTAAACCCAAGGCACGGGTGTATTAGGATACGAAAATGGTTGAACTAACACTCCCAAAAAACTCCCGTCTTGAAGATGGTAAAGTGTGGACGAAGATTGCTTCGGATGCAGCCCTCTCAACAGGTGAAGCCCCCGCGCGGGAATTTAAGATTTATCGCTGGTCGCCAGATGAGGATGGCAATCCTCGGGTTGATACCTATGTCGTCA
The DNA here is from genome assembly GCA_036479095.1 of Rhizobiaceae bacterium. Lineage (GTDB taxonomy): Bacteria > Pseudomonadota > Alphaproteobacteria > Rhizobiales > Rhizobiaceae > Pseudahrensia. Next base: position 2,277 of record JAZGFF010000083.1, read on the forward strand.
ACACCGATGAGTGCGGGCCGATGGTGCTTGATGCTCTGATCTGGATTAAATCCAACATCGATCCAACGCTAACTTTCCGCCGCTCCTGCCGCGAGGGCATTTGTGGCTCCTGCGCCATGAACATCGATGGCACCAATACGTTGGCATGCACCAAGGGCATGGACGAAGTTTCCGGTGACATTAAAATCTATCCGCTGCCCCATATGCCTGTCGTGAAAGATTTGGTTCCTGACCTTACAAACTTCTATGCCCAGCACCGTTCCATTGAGCCTTACTTGAAAACAGTATCGCCAAAACCTGAAAAAGAGTGGCTGCAATCACCAGAGGACCGCGAAAAATTAGACGGGCTTTACGAGTGCATCCTGTGCGCCTGTTGCTCAACTTCTTGCCCGTCTTATTGGTGGAATGGCGATCGCTATCTCGGCCCCGCAACCTTGTTGCAAGCCTACCGTTGGTTGATCGATTCTCGCGATGAAGCAACGGGAGAGCGTCTCGACAACCTCGAAGACCCCTTCCGCCTTTACCGTTGCCACACCATCATGAACTGCGCCCAAGCCTGTCCAAAAGGTTTGAACCCAGCCAAAGCCATTGCCGACATCAAGAACATGATGATTGAACGGCGGGTGTAAATTTCATTTCACCATTCCGCTATGACCGCACTTAGACATATTGAACAATCTATGGATGCAACAATTGTTGCCGAAATTGATCAAAAGCTTGAACGGGTTATTTCGGACGAAAGCGTGACAATCCCTTGGGCGATTGAATCGGGAAGCCGAGCATGGGGCTTCCCGTCTCCAGACAGTGATTATGATTGCCGCTTTGTTTACATTCGCTCACTCTCGCAAACCCTTTCACTTTTTCCAAAGCGCGATGTTATCGAGCTACCGTTGACGCCAATTTTTGACGTAAACGGTTGGGAGCTTGCAAAGGCACTCAAGCTTTTATTGAAGGGAAATGCCGTCATTATCGAATGGTTGACCTCTCCGATTATCTACCGGGGTGATGCAGAGTTTCAAAAGCAGTTTCTTCAATTAGCGCACGAGGTGGTCAACAGGGGTGCAATTGCAAACCATTATCTGCGGCTGGCTATTTCAGGGCGTGATCGGCAGATCTATGGCGATGAAATTCCACTTAAAAAATTATTTTACATACTCAGGCCTTTATTGGCCTTGGATTGGTTGCGTGCCCACGACAATAAAAGTATTGCACCGATGCACTTTCCTACGCTTCTAGCGCAAGCTGATCTTTCAGAAAATACAAGACGCTGTATTCATGAACTTATTGAAGCCAAGTCTGTCACAAATGAGCTGGGCTCTGGAAATATTCCTGCCCCAATTAGCACTTATATGCGTTGTGCTTTTGAGCGAGCAGAAAGCAATCCTATCGAAATAAGCCTAGCGAATTCTGAGCAAATCACACTTGCTGAGGAGTTTCATATGCGTTGGCTCACGGGCAATAATCAATTATACTAAATCTAAACCCAACCAAAGCACCAACCCATGCTCGATAAAATAAAGTCCATATTCAGTGCCGATGATAAATCGGAAGCTCCACTTGTCATCGACAAGAACCTCGCGGCTGCCGTTCTCATGGTTCATGTCATTGCTGCTGATGGGATCATCACAGATGCAGAAGAGGCGAAGCTGAACTCTGTCTTGCGTGAGCATTATTCAGTTAGCGAAGAAGAGGCAAAGGCGCTCGCGGAAAACGCCAAAAAAACCCAAAGCGAAGCCATCGATCTTCATGCTTTTACCAGAATACTTAAAACCGAAATGAACGAAAGCGACCGCCTTGCTCTTATCGAAGACCTTTGGGAAATGGTCTATGCTGATGGTGAACTCCATGAATTTGAAGACAATATTGTTTGGCGGGTTGCCGAACTCATAGGCATTTTGCGCCACGAGCGCATGGCCTTAAAACAGCGCGTACTTGCCAGACGCGGCTAACTCTCCGATAAGAGAAAATCAAATTGAAATTCAGGCGAGCGAAAAGCGAGCCGCAACAAAGTTGCGGGCCCTCGCGGGGTTCGAGCGTCTAGCGAGAACCGCCGTGAGAGAAAATAAAGTCCTCATTATTTTGCATCAAGAATCCTCCACCCCGGGGCGGGTTGGAATGCGGTTGCAACAACGTGGTTTTACCCTTGATATCCGCCGCCCACCGTTAGGGGATCAACTGCCTGAAACCCTAGATCAACATGCAGGCGCTGTGATGTTTGGCGGCCCGATGAGCGCCAACGATCCCGAAGAGTACGTTAAACGCGAAACCGACTGGCTAGCTGTTCCCTTGAAAGAGAACCGCCCTTTCCTTGGAATCTGTCTTGGTGCTCAAAAGCTTGTCAGACATTTAGGCGGCGAGGTGAATTTTCACCCCAATGGGCAAGTTGAAGTGGGGTATTATCCCCTGCATCCAACCCCCGAAGGGGAATCGTTATTGTCGGACTGGCCAAAGATGATTTATCAATGGCACCGCGAAGGCTTCGATCTTCCCTCTGGTGCCACTTTGTTAGCAAAAGGTGATGCCTATCCCAACCAAGCTTTTCGCTACGGCGATCGCGCCTATGGGGTTCAATTCCATACTGAACTCACCCTAGCTATGCTGCACCGATGGTCTGTAAAGGGGGCGCACCGGATGGATGCGCCGGGCGCTCAAAAAGCAAAACAACACCTCGAAGGCCGCCTGCTTTATGATGCGGCGATCAGCAAATGGCTCGATAATTTTCTCGATGTGTGGATTGGTCATCCCGACAATTTGGCAGAAGACAAGCCTGTTCCAATGCTTACCTCGAACCAAAATTCCGCCTAGCGAAACTGCCCGTGGTAAGGATCATTCGGGTGCATATCTGTGGCGCTCGCCACCCGATTGGTCATGTTGAAAAACCCCACCACGTTAGCAATATCCCAAATCTCGCGATCGCTCCATCCAACATCGCGCAACCCTTGCCGGTCGCCGTCGACAATCTTGGCGGGCTCTTCTGTCAGTTTGTTAGCAAAATCCAGCATCGCCATTTCTTTGGGCTCTAAATCCGCAACCCGATAATTCATCACCATCATTTCCCCAAGCTTGGGGTCTCCCGACAATTGGCGAACAGCCGCTCCGTGGGCCGTCAAGCAATAGAAACATTTGTTGACCGACGAGACGACCACCGCAATCATTTCTCGTTGCAGTTTTGTGAGGCCAGAATCCCCCAACATCAGCTCATTATACATCTCGGTGAAGCCGCGAAGCTTATCCTCATTAAAAGCGTAAGCTTTCAAAACATTGGGAACCATGCCGAGTTTTTCCTCGCAAAGCTCAAAATAAGCCTTGGTTTTGTCAGAAACAGGCGTTTCTTGATCTAATTTCAGTGCAATTGGAGGTTTTTCTTGCATCTTTTCGATTCCTTTGTTTCCCTGTCATTAATATTTGCAGTTGAAGGGTTTTTTAATGGTTACTCAATTTGGCCGGGACAACAAGAGTTTGATTGCCGCAGCTCTAAAACATTTACCGAAAACAAAACAACTGGCTCTTAAATCCTTTGCCTCCAGTTTTCTTGAGCGAGCCCCCGATGATGACCTCAAGGCAATATCTCCAAAAATCCTCGCCGAACTCATCGCTAGTGCCGAGAAAGCATCCCGCAAGCATGGGCTGGTTGTGGAAGCCCTGACAGATGGTAAAAAAGATCATCAACACACCCTGATTATCTTGAGCATGAAGAACAGACCCTTCATCATGGATTCTTTGCTGGCGTCCCTCAGCAGTGAACCCCTTGAAGTGCAATTGGTGGTGCATCCCATTATTGATGGCACATCAATTGTACTTGTGGTGCTTGATCAATCCACTTCTGCACAACGCCTATCCATTCGCAAAAATTTAGAAACAGTCATTGAGCAAATCCGCCGTGTTACCAATGATTGGAAACCGATGGTCAAAAGGGTTGAAGAAGCAATCAGCGCATTTCGCTATGCCCCGCCCCCTTTACCGGCACAAAAAATAGCAGAGGGAGTGCAGTTCCTTGAATGGCTGATCGACAACAATTTCACTATCCAGGGGCTACGCGAATATACCTATTCGGGCACAAAAAATTCTGGCCAACTAAAACCGATAAAATCCTCCTCCCTTGGTATTTTGCGTGATGAAAAATTTCATCTGATGACCCGTGGCGGAAAGCCTGTGGTGATCACGCCAGAAATTCGCGATTTCCTGTTTAGTGATGATCCGATTTTCATCACCAAAGCCAATCATCGTTCCCTCGTGCATCGTCGTACCCATCTCGATTATATCGGCATCAAACGTTACGATGAGAACGGAAAATTAGCGGGCGAATTGCGGGTCGTTGGCCTCTTCACTTCCACCGCTTACACAAAATCTGTGTTGACTATCCCGGTACTTCGCCACAAAGCCCACGCCGTCCTTGAGGTGTTCAAATCTGACCCCGATAGCCACACCGGCAAAGCCTTGATCAATATTCTCGAAACTTGGCCGCGGGACGAAATGTTCCAATTGGATATCAAGACCCTTGCAAAATTTGCCCAAATTGCAGCCCAGTTAGAAGAAAGACCAAGGGTGCGCGTCTTACCGCGAGCCGACAAATTCGATCGCTTCGTATCAATTATCACCTATGTCCCGCGCGAGCGCTATGACACCCAAACCCGTATTAAAATGGGAGAATACTTAGCGAAGGCTTATGATGGCTACCTTTCGGCATTCTATCCAAATTTCATGGAAAATGGCCTGACTCGCGTACATTTTATTATTGGCCGTTCAAACGGCAAAACCCCTTTTGTATCACGGGCAAAACTTGAAGCCGCAATTACCCAAATCAGCCTGACCTGGGAAGACAATTTAACCAGCGTCTCGGCAAGGCCAATCGCCCATAAATTTCCCCTTTCCTATCAAGAGCATGTTTGCCCCCAAGAAGCCGTCAAAGATTCAGAGCTACTGGAAAGCCTTTCAAACGACAGTCAAATTGCGGTCGATTTTCATGACACCGATGCACGCACCAAAAGCGATCATCGTGTCTCGTTGAAAATGTTTCACCTAAACAGCGCTCTCCCCTTATCAATACGGGTGCCGATGTTAGAAAACATGGGCTTTCGTGTTATCGAGGAATCTACTTTCGATATCATTCGTAACGATGGGTCAAAAGTCTTTTTGCACGACATGATCTTAGAAAATGCCAACGGCGCGCCAATCGATCGCCAACAAACCGATATCTTGTTGAAAGAGGCTCTGCTTGCTCTTTGGGGCAATGAGACAGATTCCGATAATTTTAACGCCCTGATTTTACGGGTAGGATTGAATTGGAAACAGGCCGCCCTGTTCCGCGCCTATGCCGGTTATCTGCGTCAAATTCGTTCGCGCTTTACCATTACCAGTATGGCCGAAACCCTCATCAACCATGAAAAAATTACGGCGCAATTGTTTGATCTTTTCACCATTCGGTTCAACCCCAGCACAACAAATCGAACTGCAAAAGAACAAGCTAAAATCAAAAAAATCACAAGCCTATTGGAAGCCGTTCAATCCAGCGATGACGATCGTATTTTACGTAATATGTTGAACATGATTATCGCAACCTTGCGAACGAACTTTTACTCTCCTGTTCTAAACACCAAGGGAAGCGATGCAGCGCCAACCCCGGTTCTCGCTTTCAAAGTTGACCCAGCAGCCATCAACATAATGCCAAAACCCGTTCCCTATCGTGAGATTTTTGTCTCCTCCCCAAGGGTTGAGGGCTTGCACTTACGATTTGGCCCGGTTGCCCGTGGTGGATTACGCTGGTCAGATCGATCACAGGATTATCGAACCGAGGTGCTAGGTCTTGTCAAAGCGCAACAGGTGAAAAATGCTGTCATCGTGCCGGTGGGCTCAAAGGGCGGCTTCATCCCCAAACACTTGCCCACGGGCGGTGATCGCAACGCCTGGTTTGAAGAAGGAAAATTTGCCTACAAAGTGTTTATTTCCTCTTTGCTTTCCCTCACCGATAATTTGATCAATGGCAAAGTTGTTCCCCCCAAGATGATTGTTCGTCATGATGGTGATGACCCCTATTTTGTTGTCGCGGCAGACAAAGGCACTTCCACATTTTCCGATACTGCAAACGCCATCTCACAAGCCAATGATTTTTGGCTCGATGATGCCTTTGCATCCGGTGGTAGTGCTGGCTATGACCACAAAAAGATGGGCATTACTGCTCGCGGTGCCTGGGAAGCGGTAAAACGCCATTTCCGCGAAATTGATCGTGACATCCAATCCGAACCTTTCACTGCCGCTGGCGTTGGTGATATGTCTGGTGATGTTTTTGGGAACGGCATGCTACTTTCCAAACAAACCCAATTGATAGCCGCCTTCGATCACCGCGATATTTTTATCGACCCTAACCCCGATTGCGCTTCTTCGTTCAAGGAGCGCGCACGCATTTTCAAACTCAATCGCTCTTCTTGGCAAGATTACAATAAAAAACTCATCTCCAAAGGTGGCGGTATCTTCCCGCGCTCTGCCAAAACAATCACCCTCTCGAAACAGGCAGCAGCAGCAATTGGGTTCAACGCTGGCAATCACACACCGCAAGCGATCATGAACGCCATCCTTAAAGCACCGGTTGATTTGATGTGGTTTGGTGGTATCGGCACCTATATTCGTGCAAGCCATGAATCAGATGTGGATGCCGGAGACCGTGGGAATGATGCCATACGGGTAACGGCCAGAGAATTGCGCTGCAAGGCCATTGGCGAGGGAGCCAATCTTGGGGTTACCCATCCCGCCCGTATTGAGTTCAATATGCTTGGCGGTCGATGCAACTCTGACGCTATCGATAACTCAGCCGGTGTAAATTCATCGGATGTCGAGGTGAATATCAAAATTGCATTGGCAGCTGCAATGAAGTCCAAAAAACTCTCCCGAGCGAAGCGCAACACTTTGCTGGTAAGTATGACTAAAACTGTAGCCGAATTGGTGTTACGAAATAACTATCTCCAAACCCTATCCATATCCCTTTCCCAAAAAAGAGGGATGGAAGATTTCTCCCACCACCAACGGTTAATGCAATCACTGGAAGCGCGAAATTTATTAGATCGTGTGGTCGAAGATCTGCCTGATGAAGCCATGCTGGCTGAGCGCCAAAAAACAGCCACGCCGCTAACCAGAGCAGAAATTGGTGTGCTCTTGGCCTATGCAAAAATCGTTGCATTAGATGATCTGGTTGCTTCTAAAGTGCCGGATGACCCCTATTTAAAAAACCTCTTGGTTGATTATTTCCCCCCAAAAATGCAAAAAACCTACGCAAAGGAAATCACCAATCACCGCCTCCACCGTGAAATCATCGGTACCGTACTTGCTAATTCGATGATCAATCGGGGTGGCCCAACTTTTCTTTCCCGTGTCGCCGATAGAACCGGTGCAAAATTAGAAACAATCGCCCAAGCCTATGTAGCAGTGCGCGATGCTTTCCAACTCCCCGCTATCAACAACGCAATCGATGCCCTCGATACAAAAATATCTGGCGATACCCAACTACAGCTTTATACCATCGTTCAAGATCGGGTCATTGAACAAACTGTCTGGTTTGTCCGCTATGGTGATTTTTCCAAAGGCATTGCCTCGACAACCAAAGCCTATGCCAGTGCTGTCGAAACCTTAATGCCAAAACTTGAAAAAATTGTGCCCCCCTTCCTAGCCACACGCATCAATCATGAAACCGCTGAATTTATCAGCGCCGGTGTTCCTAAAGAGTTAGCGCGAACCCTTGCCCGTTTACCGATTGCTGGCCTAATTCCTGATATCAATTTTGCGGCACACCAAACAAACAAATCGCTTACCCAAGCTGCCACAACCTTCTTCTCGATTACAGAAGCTTTCCAAATAGGTAAAATGGCTGAGGCTGTCGATACGATAGAAACCAACGATTATTACGATGGACTGGCCCTCGACCGCGCTTTGCAAAACCTCAATCAAGCGCGCCGTGATATCGTAATCGATGCCCTGTCCAGCAATGGCAATGCCAAGGGCTGGCTTGAAGCAAACGATGCAATCGCTGAGCGAACTAAAATTCAAATTTCAGCCATCGTCGACAATGACCAAGCAACCGTCTCGAAGCTGACTGTTGCTGCAAATATATTGGCCGATCTTGCGCGAAAATAGGGATGTCAGTGAACGCTTGTAATACCCTTTAAAAGATATATATGAAATACATCTTTTAAAGGCGTGTAATTAAAACGCTTTGGCCTCTCTCCTTCAGGAGTTACCCATGAAATTCTTAACTTCATTGCTCTTACTTCCCGGAAACATCGTTTTAAAGATGATTGGGATTACCGTTGAGGAGGATAGCGGCATCGTGCGATCCTTCATCAATTCAGTGTTTTGGGGTGCGATCGTGCTTGGCATTGCCATGCAATATTTCGATATTTAAGCTGCCAAAGATGATCTCTTTTTCAATACCCCCTTCCCAAAGCGCCAGTTCCCGCCTATAAGCGCGCCAGATATCGGAATACCTTCCTCCGAACCTCTTTATAATAACCGCATTTCACGACCGTTTGGTGTTCAATCAAACAGGTTTTGTTATCAAATTCAGGCATAAGATTATGGCATTACGCAACATCGCGATCATCGCGCACGTTGACCATGGTAAAACGACCCTCATCGATGTTTTGCTAAAACAAACTGGCAACTACCGAGACAACCAAGCGGTTGAAGAACGGGCAATGGATTCCAACGATCTTGAAAAAGAGCGCGGCATCACCATTCTTGCTAAAGTAACATCCATCGACTGGAAGGGCGATCGCATCAATATTGTCGATACTCCTGGTCACGCCGATTTTGGCGGTGAGGTTGAGCGGATTCTCAATATGGTTGATGGCGTTATTTTGTTGGTAGACGCTGCTGAAGGCCCCATGCCCCAAACAAAGTTTGTACTGCAAAAAGCATTGAAGCTTGGTTTGCGCCCCATTGTGGCGATTAACAAAATTGATAAACCCGATGGCCGCCCTGATTGGGTGCTCGATGAGGTGTTTGATCTATTTGGTGCGCTGGATGCAGAAGAAGAACAGCTAGATTTCCACACCCTTTACGGCTCGGCCAAGGAAGGCTGGATGGCGATGGACGCTGAAGGCCCTAAAGATAATATGGCACCCTTGCTTGATCTGGTCATGAGCCATGTTCCTGAACCTGCTATTGAAGAGGGTGAATTCCGGATGCTGGCAACTACGATTGCTGCCGACCCTTATCTTGGCCGCATCCTCACCGGTAAAATCACCTCTGGTACCGTCGTGCCAAACCAAGCCATTCATGCTCTTTCTCAAGATGGCACTGTTATCGAACAGGGTCGAGTGACTCAAATTCTCTCCTTTGTGGGCCTTGAGCGTAAACCTGTAGAAAAAGCAACCGCTGGTGACATTGTCTCAATTGCAGGCCTAACCAAAGCAACAGTTGCTGATACATTGGTTGCCCCCGGTGTTAAACAACCAATTGCTGCTCAGCCAATTGACCCGCCAACCCTTTCCATGATGTTCCGCGTTAATGATGGCCCCCTTGCTGGCCGTGAAGGGGACAAGGTTCAAAGTCGCGTTATTCGCGATCGCTTGATGAAAGAGGCCGAAGGCAACGTCGCATTGAAGGTATCTCAACCAGATGGCAGCGATTCTTATGAAGTCGCAGGCCGTGGTGAATTGCAACTGGCGATCGTAATCGAAACCATGCGCCGTGAAGGTTTTGAATTGACCGTTGGTCGCCCCCAAGTGTTGATGCAAAAAGATGAAAACGGCAAGAAAATCGAACCTATCGAAGAAGCAATTATCGATGTAGATGAAGAATTTTCTGGTGCTGTTGTTGAAAAACTAAGCCAACGCCGCGCTGATCTAGTTGAAATGAAACCATCGGGAACGGGCCGTACCCGCCTTGTGTTCCATGCGCCCACCCGTGGTCTGATTGGCTATCTTTCTGAGCTGATGACCGATACCCGTGGCACCGCGATCTTCAACCGCACGTTCTTAGAATATCAACCCTACCGTGGTGGAATTGCACAACGCCACACCGGCGCATTAATTTCAAACGGTGACGGTGCAGCAGTGGCATTCGCCATGTTCCATTTGGAAGACCGAGGCCCAATGATGATTCATCCCGGTGATAAAGTTTATCAAGGCATGATTGTCGGTGAACATGCCCGGGGCAATGATTTAGAAGTGAATGTCTTGAAAGGCAAACAGCTAACCAACATGCGTTCCTCTGGTAAGGATGAAGCGGTTAAACTAACCACGCCATTGAACATGACCCTCGAAAAATCATTGGCCTACATCACCGATGAAGAATTGGTGGAAGTTACCCCACTCAATATTCGATTGCGTAAAAGACTTCTTGACCCGATCGAACGCAAACGCGCCATGCGCGCCAACCAAGCTGCCTCTGAATCAAAGGACTAAGCTCCTGATCTGTGAATTGGCGGGGATTATTATTTCCCGCCAATTCACAAGCTGGCGATGAACCGTCGAATTAAATTATTTTTCAAAAAACTTATCCCCGCCAATTCCCAACGCCCTATTATACCC
>JAZGFF010000084.1:0-14757 GCA_036479095.1 Rhizobiaceae bacterium
CCGAACGCCCCCATCCATACCATCGTTACCAGTGTTGGGATGACAATCACGCAAAATATGAACTCACGAATTGTGCGACCGCGAGAAACACGGGCGATGAACATTCCAACAAACGGTGACCATGATATCCACCAAGCCCAGTAAAAGGCTGTCCAGCCTTGCGAGAAGTTGGCATCTTCGCGACCAAACGGATTAGAAAGCGGAATGATGTTTTTAATGTATGCAAGACCACCTGAGAATATTGCATCAAAAATTGCAGCAGTAGGGCCGACAATAATGATGAAGGCTAACAGCAACATTGCTAAGACAATGTTGATCTCGGATAGAATTTTTACGCCGCCATCAAGACCGCGTAATACTGAAATTAATGCCATCGATGTAATGACGGTGATGAGAACAACCTTGGCGACGCCGCCCGTTCCCCATCCGAATAGGAAATTGAAACCAGCGAGAGCCTGTTCTGTACCAAACCCTAAGGAGGTGGCAATACCAAATAGGGTGGCAAATACGGCCATGATGTCGATGCAGTGGCCAGGCCAGCCCCATACTCTTTCGCCCAATAATGGGTAAAATGCCGAACGGAGTGTTAGGGGAAGTTTGTAGTTGTATGTGAAGAAGGCCAACGACAATGCAACTACCGCATAGATTGCCCACGGATGTAAGGCCCAGTGGAATATCGTAGCGGCCATGCCCAAAGAGCGGGCTGCATCAATATCACCAGCAGCAGCTCCCAGAGGTGCCCAGTCGGTACGCAGTCCATCCACCACGGTGGTGCCGCCAAATGACGAGGCGTAATGGGACATAGGTTCCGAAACGCCGAAGAACATAAGCCCGATACCCATGCCAGCTGCGAAAAGCATCGCAAACCAGCCTGCATAACCATAGTCAGGTTTGGCATCGTCGCCGCCGAGCCTTATCTTGCCCATCGGAGAGACGAGTAAGAACAAACAGAATAAAACAAAGATATTTGCGGCGCTTAAGAAAAACCAATCAAACGTGGATGTGATAGCAGGGCGCAGCCAACCAAAAAACTCAGTGGCACCTTCCTTGAACATCAAGGTAATGATTACAAATGCGACAATTGAAATTCCTGAGATTAGGAATACGGGGTTGTGGATATCAAGCCCAAATGGGGTGATGTTATCCTGCCCAATTTTATAGTCGGTGTCTGGTTTGTCAGTCATGATTGCTCTCCTCCAACCAAACTTCGATGCAACAACCGCCTTGCTCAAAATTGAGCAATGGTTCGGTTGCCAAATGTTTAGTTAATGAAAGGCTAATGTAGTAAATACTGAAATTCTAGCCTAGAAGCGACACTAATGTGCTGGAAATTGATGGTAACACTGATAGATGAACGCGAAAGTAGGGTGTTTCGTAACAACGGTCGCCCTTACTTTTTCTTAGAATGGGGTGCCTCTGGATAAACAATCCCTTTAATTCCTTTGCGAACAAAGGGCTTCCAGTGGCCTTCTTTTTGGGCGAGCCTATCCGCCACAGCATAGATGGCGGCGGCGTTGTGACCTAATCCGCAGTGGCTGCCACGTACCTGAATGTTTTCCGCATGGGAGGCTTTTTTCTCAAGGCAGTTTTGCCAAGCACAGATGCCATCACCTTTTGAATATATTGAGGTTGTTGGCACGGATGGAGTTGCATCGATGCTGCCGCCCATGTGTTGGTCGCGGTCGTCGACCTTATGACCACTGGTGAATTGGTATAACTTCCAAGCGTTGGTTGCGCGGGGGTCGCCGTTAAACGGGCTGCCGAGGCTGATGACCTGGCGCACATGGTCGGGCATCATTTTGGCGAGCTGACGGGCGTAAATACCGCCCAAGCTCCAACCAACAAGGCTGACCTTACGGCCATATTTCTCGTGTAATTCTTTCACCCGCTCAACCATGGCTTGTTCGATGCCGGGTAGGGGGCCAAGATTGCGGCCAAGGTCCCAACCGTAGGTCGGATAGCCAAGTGCTGAAAGCGCGTGGCGCAGAGGCATTGTCGAGCGATCGGAGGTGATAAGACCCGGCAAAACCAAAACAGGTTGACCATCACCGCGCGGACAGGTGGCGGCGAGCAAAGGAATGGAGGCAAAGAACCCAGCCAATTCTGGCAAGGCGCGCAGTTCCATCAAGAACAGTTTCTTGCTTGGCGCTTCGGTGGCGATTTCAACCATAGTGTCGTTCTCCCAAACGGATGATTGGATGAGAGCACCAACGGAGGTACCCAACCCAAAATAAAGAAGCACGGCCCTCCAACCCCGCGACTCACCGTTTAAGATAAACATATAAGTGTTAATTACAATGGGGAGAGAACCATGAAGGAAAGGAGTGGCGGAATTGACACATTGACTGGTGAGGCGCAATTTCGAGTAGTTGTTTGAGATTTATGAGAGAAGAGGTTGCTGCTGTGATTTGGCTTATTTTGGGTTTGGCGCTTTGGGTTGTGTTGCATTTAACGCCTAGTATTGGGATTGGGTTTCGTACTTCGTTACGGGAAAAGTTGGGGGCGAAAAACTACCAGATTGGGTTTGCCATTAAGGTGGTTTTGTCGATTGTCTTGATGGTAATCGGCTGGCGTTCTGCTGACCAAGAGTTTGTCTATACTCCACCAGAGTGGGGTGCCCATGTCGGTATGTTGTTTATCCTCTTGGGTTTCATTTTCTTTGGGTTGTCCCACGCGAAAACCAACCTGAAACAATATGTCCGCCATCCGCAATTGACTGGGTTGATCATGTGGGCAATCGGCCACCTGCTCGCCAACGGCGATAACCTCTCCATCATTTTATTCGGCACGTTAGGGGTTTGGGCGCTGGTCGAAATTGCGCTTATCAACCGGCGCGAAGGGGCGTGGGTAAAACCAGAGAAGGTTCCCTTAAGCGCAGGAATTCGACCAATCGTAACGTGGCTTATTATTTTCACCGTCTTCTTCTTCGCCCATCCATATTTGTTTGGGGTATCGCCTATTCCTTATTAGGGGGAAGTCGAGCGGGAGGAATATTTTAGATTTGTCTATTGAGTTAATTGTCACCGTAATTCGTCACCGAAAATCTTTGGTAGTTAGCTCTGGGGTGCGTTGATAGAGCTAAAATTTTCTTGTCCATATCCAGTTATGCTGGCTCATTTCAAATCCAAATTCTGAAAAATCAGACTCAGAAATAATCATGCTTTTGTCTTTTGCAAAAGAGTGCAAATTTTGACGCGCAATCGTTCTATTTGCCTGCGAACCTGTGCGGATAATGGTGTTGACGCATATAATTAAATCAAATTTATTTTTTAAGTGCTCAAAATCATCGCTGTTCTTTGAGGTTAAATCAAGTTGAGTAACGGTTAAATTTTTGTGTGAAACGGTTCGTTCAACGACATCTAACGACTTTTGACTAATATCAGCTACCGTTATTGAAGCCAAGAATTCTGAAAATGTCGAGATTACTTCATGAGGCTCATAGGTTTCATAAAACGATACGGGCAATGGGAGACGCCTTAGGCCAGTCTCAAGCCTCTTAATCAACCGTAGCTTGCCAAGATTGTTCAGGCGTCCAACCCCTTTAAGGGCCATTCCTGGCCCAACTTGCAGGATATTAATTTCTTTAACGTTGGCCTGCCTAAGTAATTCTTTCGCATTATCAAACCGATTGGTATTGCGCTCAGGATATGTGGTCGTCTTGACATCTAAATGATATAGCAAATGTTCTACCTCCGTTTTCGTGTGCTTCGATATCAACAATGTGGAAGTTGTGCAACTTCTTAATTGTGCCCTTGTGTGGGGTGTTTTAACAGCTCTCCCGGTCACCCATCCGACCTGAAAGACAGAACCTTTAGATCAAACGTTACTCCCACTCCGCCTTTGCCGATCCCAATTCTGCCGCTGGGCTGTCCCATATCATCGGCGTGCCTTCAATCACCATCGGCGGGATTAGGCGTTGGGATTTGCCCCAGACTGTGCGTTCGATTTCTTTGGAATAGTCGATTGGTTTTGGGGGCAGGGAGATTGTGCCTTGCGCTGTTTGTTGGTGTGCCATGAGCAGATGGGCGGTTCGGGCGAGGGATAGTTTGCCATTCATCAAGCCTTCGCCCTTACTGGCTTTGGTGATGGCGCGAAGGGCGGCGGCGGCCATGAGGTATCCGGTGGCGTGATCTAGGGCTTGCACAGGAAGCGGAGTTGGTTGCTCGGCATCTGCCCAATTCATACCTGCGTGCGCGATACCGCAGCTCATTTGTACGAGGCTGTCGAAGCCGCGCCGCATTCCCCACGGGCCGTTCCAGCCGTAGGCGTCTAGGCAGACCTCGATCAAGTTTGGGGCAAGGGCGGCGCGAGTGTGCTCGTCAAATCCTAGTCGCTCCAGGGCATCGGGGCGGTAGCCGTGGATGAATATGTCGGCGGTGGAAAGCAGCCGTTCAAATGCGGTGCGGCCATCGTCGGTTTTGAGATCGAGGTGGCAGCAGCGTTTGCCCAATGTAACATCAGGAATGATGTTGGCCTCTTCCCAATCTGGCGGGTCAACGCGCAGCACATTTGCGCCAAACCCTGCCAGCGTTCTGGTGGCAACGGGGCCAGCTAAAACGCGGGTGAGATCGAGAACCCGCAGGCCAGCAAGGGGGCGTTCGCGGGTTGCGGGTAAGGCGCGCAGGGAACCTGAACGAGGTGCGCCCCATGCGATTAACGGTTCTTCCGAAACGGCTTTGCCTTGGGGGTGGGATTGCCAATCGGCGTGGGAGCGGAGGGCTGCGGCAACCCCGCCAGCTTTGACCACAGCGGCTTCGAGTTCATCGGCTTTCCATTGGGAAACCTTTGCAGCAACCGTCTCGCGCACTTCTTCACAGCCCAAAACTTCAAGGGCGGCTTTGCGATGGTGGGGCAGGTTGGTGTGGAGTTTTATCCAGCCATCGGCACATTTGTAATCGCCAGAAATTGCATTCCAAAGCGGTGGCATTTCCCAGTCTATCGGGTTAATCGATTGCCCAAACCAAAGGGATGCCAGACGGCTATCAACTTCGATTTTGCTCGGGGCGGCGAACCCCTGTTGCTCCATAAGCCCAGCCAGTGCGCCCCCAACCGCGCCGATGGATGCGGTGGCGAGATCGGTAACGGCAAAGCGAGAATTGAACTTTTCATTGCCGATGGTTTGGTAATCGGGGGTAAGATCAAGGGCGGTGAAAATGTCTTGCATAAGATGGGGCAATCTTTGATTTCAAAACCACATGCGGACGGCTTGTCGATATGATTTGTATTCCGCGCCAAATTTACTTTCCAAATAGGTTTCCTCACGGCGCACCACCATCAAACAAAGCCCACTTCCTGCAAGGGCAGAAGTCAGCAACAGAGGCACCGAGTTGGCGAGCATCGCTATCCCAAAGCACAGAGCGATCATCGATAAGTATGTGGGGTTTCGGCTGTAGCGAAAAATGCCAGAGGTAACGAGTGAGGTTGATGGCTTGCGGACATCGAATGCGGTTTTGGCATTTGAAAGTTCTTTCGCAGCAACGGCCACGATGATGATTGAAACTAGGACGAAGGTAATTCCTGCAATCAGCAGTGCGCTTGAATTGGAAATTTGAATTGGTGCATAGAAGTGGATTGCTCCCCCTACCGCCACTGCCGACATTGGAATTATAGGCGGGAGAATTTTTACGTTTGCGCTGTCTGTCATGGATAAAGCTTTCACAAGAAATTGCTGCTGTTGTCATGGTATTTCTCTTTACTAACACGTGCAACTGAAAAGGGCTGGGTTGCTTTGTCGGGGGAATAGCTTGCATGGTCAAACAACCACAGGAAAAATCCACGAGCGACAAAATACCCATGAGTAGCAAAATGCCCACGAGCGACAAAATGCACGTCTATCAAATCGTTGCCCGTGCAGCCCAAGACCATGGGGTTGAGACGATGTTCGGGTTGATGGGGGATGCCAACCTGTTCATGGTGGATAGCTTTGTGCGGGATTGCGGTGGGCGGTTTGTTCCATCGGCCCATGAGGGTAGTTCGGTGTTGGCGGCGCTGGCCTATACCCATGTTGCAGGGAAAATTGGTGTTGCCACTGTGACCCATGGGCCGGCACTTACCAATTGCATGACCGCGCTTACCGAAGGGGCGCGGGGGCATATTCCGATGGTTCTTCTTGCGGGAGATACGCCCGTCGCCAATCCGCGCCACTCGCAAAGTATTGACCAGCGTGAGGTGGTCAAGGCAACGGGTGCGGGGTTTGAGCAAGTGCGCGAGCCTGAGACTGTTGCCATAGACTTCGCCCGCGCATTCTATCGGGCGCAGGTCGAGCGGCGTCCGATTGTTCTCAATATGCCTGCCGATTTCATGTGGCAGGAGGTGGACTATGAGGCAAAAGTTCTCGACGTATTCACCGCACCGGGGGGTGTGGCGGAAGGGGACATTCTGGATCAGGCTATTGGCATGATTGCCTCGGCTCGCCGTCCGATGATCTTAGCGGGAGCGGGCGCTGTTGCGGCGAAGGATCAGCTAATCAAGCTCGCTGATCGGTTGGAAGCACCTCTTGCGACGACCTTGAAGGCCAAGGGATTATTCAAGGACCACCCCTACAATATTGATATTTTTGGCACGCTTTCCACGCCAGCGGCCTATGCGTTGATTGCCCAATCGGATTGCATCGTTTGTTTTGGCACGGGCTTGCACGAGTTCACTACGGACCGCGGCAAATTGATGAAGGACAAGCGGATTGTGCAGGTGGATATTGAGCCAACGGCAATTGGTGGAGGTTTGCATCCTGACGCGGCGTTGTTGGCCGATGCGGGGCTGACCGCAGAGACCATTTTGTATTGGCTGGATGAGGCAGAAATTCCGGCGAGCGGCTTTACCCGCGAATTGGATATCGAAACGCTAACTGCGCATCCCGTCGGCTCGGACAAGACAGCCGAGGGCTTTGTGAATTATGTCCACGCGCTGGAACGGCTTGAGGAGACACTGCCAAAAGACCGTGTTTTGATTACCGATGGCGGGCGGTTCATGACCGAGGTTTGGTGCCGCATTTCTGTGGCGGACCCAAAGAGTTTTGTCGCTACAACGAATTTTGGCTCCATCGGCATTGGCCTGCAAGAAGCCATCGGCGCGGGGCTAGCCGCGCCAGATCGACCAGTGGTGCTGTTTACGGGTGATGGTGGTTTCATGATGGGCGGTATCAACGAATTTAACACCGCCGTGCGGCTTGAACTTGATCTCATAGTCATCGTAGCCAACGACTCCGCCTATGGCGCAGAACACATCCAATTCCTTGATCGAAAAATGGACCCAAGCCTGACGGAATTCCAGTGGCCATCATTTGCCGAGGTCGCCACATCGCTTGGCGGGCAGGGGATAGAAGTGCGCACAAAAGAGGAATTGGAAATAGCAATCGCGGCAATAGAAACGCGGAAAGTGCCGTTGCTGATAGAACTCAAACTTGATCCAAATGATGTGCCGCGTATGCGTATTTGATGGCGTCAATGTCAACACTATGAATGCGATTGCAGAAAGATTTCAAAATGACAAAAGCTCCATATGTCTCAGCTCAGCAAAAGAAGTGGTTTGCGTCCGTCCAACTCGGCCTGGAGAGAGAAACCGAAAAGAGCCTTGAAGACTGGGTCAAGATAGCGAAAACCTGCCCTGAATCGAAACACAGAGCCCGGCTAGAGTGGTTCAAGACAGAGCACGGCTTAGGGATCAACCGCGCTTCATTAATCTTGGGTGCTACGTTCAAGACAGGTTTGGGCTGGAGTAATCCAGATGAACTGATTAACAGGTTGTGGAAAACACCGGAATACCGAGCAATTTACGATCAAGTTGAGGCTATTGCCAAAGAATTAGGTGATGACGTTATCATCGCGCCGCGCAAGGGATTTTCAGCATTCTCGAGACGCGTTCAGTTCGCAGCACTTCGTCCAACCCGTTTGGGTGTTCGGCTTGGGTTGGCAATCCCAATGACAAATGCTCCAAATCTAACGCCCCCCCTTTCAAGCGACAGTTGGTCGGATAGGTTGACCACTGTTCAATTGCTAGTGGCACTCGAGGATATAGATAATGAGCTAATGGATCGCTTGCGAGAAGCCTATGTTAGGAGCGGATGATTATTGCGTACTATGGATATCTGACTGCTGCAAACCCTCACTTTTTCTTAGCTGCAGCCTCTTTCTTCTTCGGCAGTTTCTTCACTGCGGCTTTTAGCTCTTCAAACGATGCCACCAATAGATCACCCATGTGGGCCATGTCTGGGACTGCGGATTTTCCGGCTGTTATGCCGAAGTCTAGTTTGTCGGTGTAGCTTTGAACGGTGAAGTTTAGGCCGATGCCGTGGATGGGGATTGATACGGGGTAGAGGGCTTGCACTTTTGCGCCTGCGCAATACATCGGGAAGGGCGGGCCGGGGGTGTTGGATATGGTGACGTTGACTGCATTGGGCAATATGTCCGCGAGCTTCGATTGGCCGTAGAGTTGCATCAAGCCGGGCAATAGGAGAGGCGCGCCGATGAGGGTGTAATCGGAAGGGGCGAGGCTTTTGGTGCTGCCTGCAACGGCTTTGGTTTGCTTCGATTCCTTCTGAATTTGCTTCAACCGTTTGATCGGGTCGGCGTAGTTTGTCGCCAAGGGGCAGTTCATGCCGAACACTTGGTTGTTCATGTCCTTATTGCCCGCTTCGCGGATGGAAATTGGCACGAAGGCCATCAATGGCGCGTCGGGGAGTTTGTGCTTCTCGCTCAAATAGGCGCGGAGTGCCCCAGCGCAGGTGGCCATAACGATGTCGTTGATTTTGGCTCCCGTGGCCTTGGAAATCTCCTTGGCCTCGATCAGTGAGACGGTACGGGCCGCGAAGGTGCGTTCCTTGCCGATGGTCTTGTTGAACGGGGTTTTGGGGGCGAGCATTTGCGGGATGCCGAGGGAACCGGGCTGCGCAATACTTGAGGCGGCTAGGTCCATCATCTGGCTTAAGCCTTTTGGAATGGCTTCCGCCATTTTGATTTGTTGGCGCACCATGTTGGTGGCCATGTCGTGCATGCCCAATATGGCGCGTTCTGCGGTGGTTGGTTTGCGCTTTGTCTCTTTCTCAACGGGCGGGTCAACTTCGCGGGGAACGGGGCCTAAATCGTAGAGGGCTTGGACGATGAGCATGCCAGCGCCGCCATCAATCGCTGCGTGGTGTACCTTGGAATAAAGCGCGACTTGGTTGTTCTTTAGTCCCTCAATCACGGTGAACTGCCAAAGCGGTTTCTTGCGGTCGAGATGCTGCGAGTGAAGTTCCGCCACCACTTCTTCTAGCTGTTCCATGGAGCCGGGAGCTTTTATTTTGTGGCTCAAAATGTGGTAGTCGAAATCCAATTCACCTGCATCAACCCAGCCCGGGTGATCGAGTTGGAAAACGGTGCGTGCCAATTTCTTTTGGAAGATTGGGACGAGGTGAACACGACCTGCGAAGAACTTTTTGAAGTGCTCGTGGAAGGAACCTTTGAAACCCTCTGGAAGATCGTAAATGGTGAAACCCGCAACGTGCATGGGGGTTTCTTCCGATTCCATATACAGGAACGAGGCATCGATTCCGCTGAGTTGTTTCATTTTTAATTCTCCCTTGGATTTATTAGGGGCAGTCTCAACGATTTTTGTGCGGAAAACAATCCATTACTAAGTGTGTTGTGTACTTCACGATTTGTCATTGGGTGAATTATTGTCCATGGTGTGTAAAAGATAAGTGCTTTGGGAGAGCAAGACATGAAAAAGATTTGGCTTAAGAGTTATCCGAAGGGCGTACCAGCTGAGGTTGATATGTCGCAATATGACTCATTGGTGGATTTGCTCGAAGAGAGTTTTAAAAATTACGCGAATGATAATGCCTATATCCTGATGGATAAGGGACTGACCTACGGAGAAATGGATGCTGGCTCGAAAGCTTTTGCGGCCTATCTTCAAGGTTTGGGTCTTAAGCAGGGCGACCGTGTTGCGATTATGATGCCGAATGTCTTGCAATATCCTATTGCGCTCGCAGGTATTTTGCGCGCCGGAATGATCGCGGTGAATGTGAACCCGCTTTATACGGCACGCGAACTTGAGCATCAGCTGAATGATTCTGGTTCCAAGGCGATTATCATTTTGGAGAATTTTGCATCTGTCCTCCAAGAGGTTATCGGCAAGACATCAGTCAAGCACACAATGGTTGCTTCTGTTGGCGAGATGCTTGGTCTGGTGAAGGGAACAATCACCAACTTCGTTATCCGTAAAGTTAAGAAGGCGGTTCCAGCCTACTCACTTCCGGGCAGTATTGCTTTCACGAAAGCAGTTGCGGCAGGGAAGGGCATGAGCTTTAACAAGCCGACTATTAAATCTACCGATGTGGCTGTGCTTCAATACACGGGCGGTACAACAGGGCTTTCCAAAGGGGCAACCCTTTTACACAGCACAATTATTGCGGCGCTTCTCGCTTCCGAGGCTTGGGTGCAGCCGGCACTTGAACGTAATCCAATTGTGGGACAGCCGACATTCATTTGTGCACTTCCGCTATATCACGTCTTCGCATTTATATCCTGTAGTCTGCTTTCCATGCGAGTTGGTGGGGTGAATATTCTCATCCCGAATCCGCGTGATATGGAAACCAGTGTTAAGACTATGTCGAAATATAAATTCCATTTCCTTCCCGCCGTGAACACTTTGTTCAATGGCTTCCTCAACACGCCAGCATTTATGGAGCTCGACTTCTCGCAGTTACGTGTTTCCAACGGCGGTGGTATGGCGGTTCAAGCTTCTGTGGCTAAAGAATGGTTTGATGTGACGGGTTGCCCAATTTGTGAGGGCTATGGCCTTTCTGAGACTTCCTCAGGCATTACCTGCAATCCAACAGATATGGATGAATTTACCGGCACTATCGGTTTGCCAATGCCAGGTGTGGATATCAAAATTCTTGATGATAACGGCAAGGAAGTGAAAATTGGCGAGCGCGGTGAAATCGCGATTTCTGGCCCACAGGTTATGGCTGGGTATTGGGAGAATGATGCCGAGACTGCCGAAGTAATGACGAAGGATAATTTCTTCAAGTCTGGTGATGTTGGTATCATGGACAAGAAGGGCTATCTCAAAATCGTTGACCGGATCAAGGACATGATTTTGGTTTCTGGCTTCAATGTTTATCCAAATGAAATTGAAGGGGTTGCCGCCGGGCATCCAGGCGTTTTGGAAGCGGCGGTTATTGGTGTGCCTGATAAGAAGGCCGGCGAAGCAGTGATGATCTTTGTTATCAAGAAAGATCCAAACCTCACTGAAGCCGATTTGCGTGATTATTGCACGGATAAGCTAACCGGTTATAAGAAGCCAAAATATATCGAGTTTAGGGACGACCTCCCGCGCACCAACGTCGGTAAAATTCTTCGACGCGAGTTGCGTGATGAAGTCTTGAAAACTTGGGATAAGGGATAAGCACAGTGGCAAATGCTCTTACATTCGTAGGCCTTAAAGGGATGGCCGGGGAACAATTAGGCACCTCCGATTGGGTGGTTCTGGATCAAGATAAGATCAATATGTTTGCTGAATGTACGGGTGATAAACAGTGGATCCATGTGGACGTCGAACGGGCGAAAAGAGAAAGCCCTTTCGGTGGCCCAGTTGCTCATGGCTATCTTACCCTCTCGTTGCTCGCTGGTTTGACGGGGGATATGGATATAATGCCTCAAGGTGCTGTGGCAGTGATTAATTATGGGCTGGATAAGGCGCGGTTTCTTAACCCTGTTGCCGTTGGCTCTAAAGTACGTATGCACGTGAAATTAAGCTCATTTGATCGTTTAGAGAATGGGCACTTTATGATGAAGACTGAGAACACGATTGAAATTGAGAATGTCGATAAACCGGCATTGGTGGCGGAAGCATTGATGCTCATCGTGCCGGGACCTGACGCAAAATTGGAGGCATAACGTGCCAAATAAGAATGAAAGCAATGAAGACCTCGATCTTGGTGATGGCGCTGATAACACAACGGCACTTAACCCATTAGTAGCTTTACGTGGGCAAGATTTGTTTGCTGCTGGCGCGAGCGTTGCGCGGGCGATGATCAGTCAACCTGAAACATTCACCCGACAGTGGATGGGTTTTGCATCAGAATTAACCAGCATCATTACCAATAACTCTGATATTGCACCTGACCCAAAAGATCGCCGGTTCGCTGACCCTGCTTGGCAGAATAACAAGATAAGCAAGACTTTAATGCAGTCGTATTTCGCTTGGAGTAAGGCTGTCATGAATACGGTTGAGGAACTTGATTTGCCAGACCGCGATGCCGCACGGGCGAAGCTTATTACCTCAATTTATGTAGATGCGATGGCTCCGTCTAACGCCCTAGCCACTAATCCAACGGCTATGAAGACATTGTTTGAAACGCGCGGTAAGAGCGCTGTTAGCGGTGTGAAGAATTTCATTGATGATATGGTCAACAATGGCGGACTACCGTCATCTGTAGATTCTTCTAAATTTGAAATTGGTAAGAACGTTGCCAATACGCCGGGCACTGTTGTGTTCCGCAATGACGTGTTGGAGTTGGTACATTATACAGCGTCTACAGAGAAGGTTTATCAAAAGCCGTTCCTGTTGGTGCCGCCACAAATCAACAAATATTATTCAGTCGATTTAGCACCTGAGAAAAGCATGATCCGCTTCCTGCTTTCCAATGGTGTTCAGCCCTATTGTATCTCATGGCGAAATCCAACGAAGAAGATGCGTGATTGGGATTTGGAAACCTACATTGAAGCATTGGATGAGGCTGCCAATGCCGCACTTTCGATTTCTGGCGCTGATTCACTCAACATCATGGGTTCTTGTTCGGGCGGTATTACACTTGCTTCATATCTTGGTTGGCTGGCTGCTCAAGACAAGAGCGATAAGGTCAATGCGGTAATGGTGGCGGTCTGTGTTCTCGATATGATGGCCTCAAATGATAATGAATTATCTTCACTGGTTACGCCCGCCACCATAATGGCAGCAAAGAAGGCTTCGCAATTGCGCGGAGTTCTTGACGGTGGAGATCTTGCAAAAATGTTTGCTTGGATGCGTCCCAATGATTTGATTTGGAATTATTGGGTAAATAATTATCTGCTTGGCAATAAGCCACCGGCGTTTGACGTGCTGTTCTGGAACGCCGACACAACGCGCCTTCCTGCCGGATTGCACGCCGATTTCTTGGACATGATCTACACCAATCCATTTATGAATCCTGGCAAACTATCCATCGGCGGCCATGCCATCGATATGAGCAAAGTCAAATACGATACCTATGTGATCGCTGGAACGACTGATCATATTACCCCTTGGAAAGCTGTCTATGAAACGGCGCGTTTGTTTGGCAAGGACACGCAATTTATTCTCTCTAATTCTGGCCACCTGCAAAGTTTGCTGAACCCTCCAGGTAACCCAAAATCTTGGTATCTGAAGGGGACAGCAAGCCGCAAGAATGCTGACACATGGGCAAAGAGTGCTGAGAAGCACGAGGGTAGTTGGTGGCTCGATTGGGCTGAAATGCTCAAGAAGAAATCTGGTAAGCAAGTGAAGGCACCAACAAAGGCGGGGAATAAGGAATATCCACCCTTGGGTGAGGCGCCGGGAACCTATATATTTGAAGCTTAGGTTTGTTGTTACGGTGGAACCTGCTTGGGCAACAGGTTATACTTACGAGATTGATTCCGTCTACGGGGACTGCGCATGACACTGGCTGTTAAACGAATGAAAGCATCTCAGGATACTGGTGGTATGGAAATTCGGATGATTGATGTTGATGGGCAAATGTTGCGTGTTGGCATTAAGCAAGGGCCGAAAGGCAAACGCCCTTTACTGATGTTTAATGGAATTGGCGCAAATCTTGAATTGGCGATTCCATTTATGAAAGAGCTTAAAGGCCGTGGTGGTATTATATTTGATGTACCGGGTGTTGGCGGCTCGCCGATGCCTGTTTTACCCTATCGACCCTCCACGTTGGTACGGCTTGCCAAACGGCTTTGTCAGAAGCTTGGGCACGAAGAAGTAGATGTATCTGGCGTTTCTTGGGGCGGCGGTATCGCCCAACAATTTGCCAAGCAATACCCCAAGGTGGCGAAGAAGCTTGTGTTGGTTGCAACCTCTGCTGGTTGGGTAATGGTTCCGGGGAACCCGAAGGTTCTGGCCAAGATGGCGAATATCAAACGCTATACCAACCAGGGTTATATGCGTGGTATCGCGGCAGAAATTTATGGCGGTGATTTCCGCAAAGACCCAACACTTATCAATCAACATGCCAAAGCTATGAAGCCTTCTTCTAACGCTGGTTATACCCTTCAATTGCTTGCGATGATGGGCTGGACTAGTGTCGGTTGGCTGTGGCGGTTGAAACAACCAACCTTGATTATCTCTGGAACGGACGATCCTCTGATCTCAATTAAGAATGCCAAATTGTTGCATAGACTCATTCCTAATTCCGAATTAGAGATCATTGAGGACGGGCATTTGTTCATGGTCACCAAGCCCAAGATGACAGCCAAAATGATTGGCAATTTTTTAGGCTAAATCGCCACAGTTCATATTCATAGATTTGATTGTGTCTTGTGCTTTATCAGCGTAGGATTGATATTAAGTTCATCAATAACAATCAGAGCAAGCCTCATGCACTACCTAGCTGCCTTTCTTCTTGTCATATTCACGACCGTCTCCGCTTTCGCGTTTGAGGTTCAAAAAGTCGCCGATGGCGTTTACGCACTGGTCGGCGAAAAGAAACAGCGCTCTCCCACCAATCTTGCCAATAATTCTACCCATGGTGTTATTATCACA
>JAZGFF010000085.1:0-15323 GCA_036479095.1 Rhizobiaceae bacterium
GTTTGAAGATTTGGTAAAGCCAAATTACCCTGCTGGCAGGCAACTAAAACAATCAATGTCAAAAGCGCAACGATGTGCTTAACATATTTGTATGAAAAATAATTCAAAAAAGCCCCCTGTGGCTATCCCCGATAACCGATCGAATATCCGATGGCTGCCGTTTCGTAAGTAACCCATAAAGATCATCAACATTCATCACAAGCGATGGTTTACGTTTGCCTTCGTCTGTCGCAGGGTGATGTATGTTTACAACAAAAACGAAACTGACCATGACAACCCATCTGCCCACTTCCCCTTCAGCCAGTTTTATCATTCGAGGGCACCAGTGTAGTGCGCCTAAGTTACCAGCCGGGCTTTACCTTGTTTCTACGCCGATTGGGAATTTGGGAGATATCACCCTGCGCGCCCTTGAAACTTTGGCGGCCTGTGATGTGATTGCCTGTGAAGATACGCGCACCAGTGGGGTGTTGCTAAAACGTTATTCGATTGATCGGCCAAAAATCTCTTACACCGAGCATAATGCCGACACCCGTGGCCCAGATTTATTGCGACAAATACAAGAAGGCAGAGCGATTGCGTTGATTAGCGACGCAGGCACGCCACTTGTCAGCGATCCTGGCTTTCGTCTGGTTGAAAAAGCGGTTGAGGTTGGTATCACTGTAATCCCCATTCCAGGAGCAAGTGCTCCCCTTGCTGCTTTAGTTGGTTCTGGCCTTGGCACCGATGATTTTCGGTTTTGCGGGTTTCTACCATCGAAAGCGCAAAGCCGTCTTCGCCGATTAAAACAATTGGAACTGGAACCCTCCACCCTCATTTTGTTTGAAAGTCCTGCAAGGATATGCGCAACATTGAAGGCCATGATCGAATGTTTTGGTGCCGATCGGCCAGCTGTTATTGCTCGCGAGTTAACAAAAATGTATGAAAATTTTCATCGCGGGACATTGTCGGAACTCGAACATGAATTTTCAAATCTCGATAAAGTACGAGGAGAAATTGTGATCATAGTGGCACCAGCAGTTGCTCCAATTCTTGATACTGAAACGGTAACGCTAATGCTCAGTGAGGCGCTTAAGACAATGAAGACTAAACAGGCTTCCAACCATGTGGCTGATCAAACTGGCCTTTCCAAACAGGAATTATACAAACAAGCCCTAAAGCTTCAATAATACTAATGAACAAAAATCATAAATTACAAGCCTATCGTAAAGGCCATCGGGCTGAATGGTTTGCGGCTGTGGCGTTGCTGTTGAAAGGCTACCGTCTCGCGGCACGAAGATTTAAAACCCCCGTTGGTGAAGTTGATTTAATCCTTCGGAAGAAAGATTTGGTCGTGTTTGTCGAGGTCAAAGCGCGCGCCACCCAAGAAGCAGCCCTTCATTCAATTTCGCTTACCGCTCAACAACGCATATCTAAAGCGGCAG
The DNA here is from genome assembly GCA_036479095.1 of Rhizobiaceae bacterium. GTDB lineage: Bacteria > Pseudomonadota > Alphaproteobacteria > Rhizobiales > Rhizobiaceae > Pseudahrensia. The sequence goes on from JAZGFF010000085.1 coordinate 1,422, forward strand.
ATTGGTGGCTTTCGCAGCAAACCGATGCCTCAAAGCTCTCTTGGCGTTTTGACGTGGTGGCAGTCTTACCCCGGCGTTGGCCAATTCATTTTGAAGATGTGTGGTGAGGCTCGACTCTTACTCCATTGGCGTCTAAACAGCCGCCATGCAGGACAAACAAAACACTCCCGAGCCCGTCATTAAAAAAGTTTTTATTAAAACTTGGGGCTGCCAAATGAACGTCTATGATTCCACGCGACTTCAAGATGCGCTGGAGGGGGACGGTTATGTGCCAACCCCCACCATGGCGGATGCAGATTTAGTCCTATTGAACACTTGCCACATTCGCGAAAAAGCTGCGGAAAAGGTCTATTCAGATATTGGCCGAATTCGTAAATTGAAAGAACAACGTGAAAAAGCTGGGCGACCCTTAACTTTGGGAGTAACCGGATGTGTTGCCCAAGCGGAGGGAGAAGAAATCATTCGCCGTGAAAAAGCGGTTGATTTGGTTGTTGGTCCGCAAACCTATCACCGCATACCGCAAATCGTCGCCAAGGCTTTGAGCCACGGCCCACAGGTTGAGACAGACTATGATGTGGAAGATAAATTTGCACATATGCCTTTGGCAACTAAAACTCAGGTTCAGGCACGCGGCCCTACCGCTTTTCTAACCGTGCAAGAAGGGTGCGATAAGTTTTGTACGTTTTGCGTGGTCCCCTATACAAGAGGCGCTGAATTTTCTCGCTCCCATGAACAAATTCTAACTGAAGCCAAAACACTGGTTGATGCTGGGGTTCGTGAAATCACTCTGCTTGGCCAAAACGTCAATGGTTGGCATGGAGTAGGGCCAAAGGGTACGGAAATGCGTCTTGGCGAATTACTCTATGATCTGGCTGAGATGGGAGGGATTGAACGACTACGCTATGTGACCAGCCACCCCAAAGATATGGATGATGGCCTAATCAATGCCCACCGCGAATTAGATTGCCTGATGCCCTACTTGCATCTTCCCGTGCAAGCTGGGTCGGATAAAATTTTAAAAAGCATGAACCGCAGCCACACGGCCTTTGAATATTTAGAGATTATTCGCAAAGTTCGCGAAGCGCGCCCTGACATCGCAATATCGGGAGATATGATCGTTGGTTTCCCTGGCGAGAGCGATGAGGATTTTGAAGCGACAATGGAAATTGCACGCCAGACAAATTATGCGGCTTGCTATTCATTTAAATATTCCATGCGTCCAGGCACCCCAGGGGCCGAAATGGATAATCAGATTGAGGAGGCTGTAAAAAGTGAACGGCTCGCCCGCTTACAAACATTGCTCAATCAACAGCGCCAACAATTCAATGAAGGTTGTGTGGGTAAAACGATCAATGTCCTACTTGAGAAACCTGGCCGTAATGAAGAGCAATGGATAGGCCGCTCTCCTTGGTTGCAAAGTGTTGTGGTTCCTGCATCTGCAGGTAAGATAGGTGATATTGTCAGGGTAAAAATTGTAGCGGCTCAAACCAATAGTTTGATCGCTGAGAATGCGCAAAACAAAAGGACACCCATTTGAGTACAGCAGAAAATCTTCCCGCATTCGTAACCGCACCGGGGAAAACTAAACCCACAAAAAACGGCACCGCTGATTCTGCGCAAGCTGTGGTGGTTTTTGACGACAACCATTTTGTGCAGGCACTTTTTGGGCAATTTGATGCGCATCTTGCAATACTCGAAAGAGAACTTTTTATTGATGCAACGTCCCGCGGAAATGAAGTGCACCTGAAAGGCTCCCGTATTGCGGTAGAGCAGGGGCGCACTGTTTTAGACATGCTTTATCAGCGAATCCTTGCTGGCGAAGATGTCCAGATCGCAGATGTTGAGGGCGCGGTAAATCAAGTAGCAGCCGCAAAGGCAAAGACTAAACTGGCCCGTAAAACTAATCAGAGCGGAGCTCTACAAGGCTCGGCCATATCGACCGCGAAAAAGACCATCCATGCCCGCACCCCAACCCAAGACGCCTATATTCGTGCCATGGACAAGGCCGAGATGATTTTTGGCACTGGGCCTGCTGGTACTGGTAAGACCTACCTGGCTGTTGCCTATGCTGCATCATTGCTGGAGCGCGGTGCGGTGGATCGTATTATCCTATCTCGCCCGGCTGTAGAAGCTGGCGAACGGCTTGGGTTTTTGCCTGGCGATATGAAAGAGAAGGTCGATCCATATTTGCGGCCCCTTTATGATGCGCTCTACGATATGATGGCACCTGATAAGGTTGAACGAGCGATTAATTCCGAGCTTATCGAAATAGCTCCATTAGCATTTATGCGTGGCCGTACGCTTGCTCATGCGGCGGTTATTCTGGACGAAGCGCAAAACACAACAACGATGCAGATGAAAATGTTTTTGACCCGGCTAGGCCAAGGGTCAAAGATGATCATCACTGGTGATCCAAGCCAGATCGATTTACCCAACGGCCAAAAATCAGGCCTCGTGCAGGCGCTAGAAATCTTACCGCAAATCAAAGGCATTGAGTCTGTTGCGTTTACCTCCGCTGATGTTGTGCGCCACAAATTGGTTGGTCGGATTGTCGAGGCCTATGACGAAGCGTTAGAAGATGATTTGCGCTCCCGATGATCGAGATTGATGTTGCTAGCAATGGGGGCGATTGGGCCGAAGGGGATGAGTTACAAGCCCTGAGCCAAAACGCTATCGAAGCCGCGATACCGCATCTCGAAACAAAACTGCCTGAGGGCGCAGAAGTCAGCTTGCTGTTCACCGATGACACGCAAATGCAAAAACTCAATAAAGACTGGCGCGAACAGGACAAGCCGACCAATGTTTTATCCTTCTCGGCGAACGAAGGGGGCGGGCCAATCACACCTCTGCTTGGTGATATTATTTTTGCGTTTGAAACTGTGACTCGCGAAGCCGATGAGCAAAATAAACTTTTCGAGCACCACCTCACCCACCTCATCATCCACGGCTTTTTGCACCTGCTTGGCTACGACCACATTGAAGATCATGAAGCGGAACAGATGGAAGGATTGGAAACTAAGATACTGTCCAATCTTAAAATAGATGACCCCTATCAACTTTGATTCCTTCGCTTCAAGTTTTTTCATAATCCAACCTGCCCACAACTTGCCCAATCCCTCGCAACCGAGTAAACTAAGTTATATATTGGAGACAAATTTACGACCATGAACGAGCGATCTTCCGAGCCTGTATCCGACGAAACTTCGCAAGATACGGGCAGACCAATTACTCCCAATGAAAACTTAGAAGCCCGGGGCCGTGCGCTAATGGTCATTGACCGTGAGCAAAACGAGGGCTGGTTTACTCGGTTTATGATTCGCCTAGGCATTCGTTCGGGCGGAACTTTGCGGGATGATCTAAATGACGCGCTCGCTGGCAAAGGTGAAGCTGGAGATGTATTTTCTCCAGAAGAGCGTGCAATGTTGCAAAACATTTTACGGCTGCGGGAGCGACGCGTAGAGGATGTGATGGTGCCTCGCGCTGAAATTCATGCAGTCGGGCTTGATACAAGTCTGGCAGATATATTGCGCGAATTTGAAGAAACCGGCCATTCGCGCCTTCCAGTTTATGGTGACACGCTAGACGATCCACGAGGCATGGTTTTGATCAAAGACCTGCTGCTTTATGTAACCAAGGTTGGTAAAGTTGCGAAAAATAAAGTGCCAAAACCTGCGCGTAAAGTAGATAAGAATACAAAAACTTCAAAGCCCACAAGCAAAGCTTCTTGGCTCGATTTATCATTGGTTGATTTAACATCACCATTAGGAAAGCTCAATGTAATCCGAAATGTACTGTTTGTACCGCCATCGATGATGGCCTCCGACCTGATGGCAAGAATGCAAGCCACACGCACTCAAATGGCCTTGGTGATTGATGAATATGGCGGCACAGATGGCTTGGTCACCCTAGAAGATATCGTTGAGGAAGTCGTTGGTGAAATTGAAGATGAACACGATGATGATGAAGCTGATGGTCAAAATGTTATCACTGAGGGCGACGGTATTTGGAGCGTTGATGGCCGGATTGAATTGGAAAAAATTATTGAAGAAATTGGATCCTCTTTCCATCCAGGCGAACTGGCAGAAGACATTGATACGCTAGGCGGGCTGGTGAATGTACTGGCCGGGAGAGTACCTGTTCGTGGAGAGGTTGTCAGTGGAATGAAGGGCTATGAATTTAGGGTGGTGGATGCCGATCCGCGCCGCATAAAGAAATTACAAGTTGTGCAAACCGGATTACGCGAAAAACGCCGTAAAACGGCTGCTTCTAAACTTACCGATAAAGCCTCATAATAAGGCATGGAAGATTTTTCAACTGATTCTACTGCTGGCCAAGAAATTGAGCGGCTGATCCAATTACTCGCTCGATTGCCCGGTCTTGGCCCACGCTCAGCTCGCCGTGCGGCCTTGCAACTAATCAAGAAGAAAGAGGCGCTGATGGTGCCCCTTGCCGATGCCATGAATGAAGCGGTGGCAGCGGTGGTGGTTTGTGAGACCTGCGGCAACATAGATACCACCAACCCTTGCTCCCTCTGCACAGACCCAAAACGCGACAAGGCAACAATTATTGTCGTCGAAGATGTATCTGACCTTTGGGCATTGGAACGGGCAAGCGTGATGAATGCCTCCTACCACGTTCTTGGCGGTACGCTTTCGCCGCTTGATGGTGTTGGCCCAGAAGATTTAACCATCGCAGCTCTCGTTGATCGGGTAACAAATGGCGAGGTGAAAGAGTTGATCATCGCCGTCAATGCTACGGTAGAGGGGCAAACCACTGCCCACTATGTCACTGATCAAATGGATGGCCTCGAAATATCCATCTCCCGCTTAGCCCATGGCGTGCCTGTTGGTGGGGAATTAGATTATCTGGATGAAGGCACGCTGTCGGCAGCCATGCGCGCGCGAACGAAGTTTTAAGTCCGTTTTGTTCCAAGCCCCTGCTTAACTTCGATTACCGGTGCCGCCTCAGGAGCAGGAACCTTAGGTTACTGCGGCGACTCTTTCACAGACAAGGCCGCATTAGAAAATGCTGGCGCAGAGGTATATACTTATATGAGCGATGTAGTGGGCTTGATCGAAACTTAAACCTTGCCAAAGACCCGTCACGCGCCTATATGTTTAGAAAATCTCAGGCAGTTGTCAGAGTGGGTCCCTCGGGAACCCGCTCTTTTTTATGTCTTGAGGATAAAGAGTTAGACAAACCGCAGGATTATAAATGAACGACGAAAACCAAATTGATGATATTTCTGCCGCTTCTCGCCTTGTGCAAGAAGAAGTTGCGGATGCACGGGTAGCGGCTGTTGTTGCGCCCGTCATTGAAGATTTGGGTTTTCGCCTTGTTCGTGCCCGCATGGTCGATCACAACGGTTTGACGATGCAAATCATGGTCGAGCGGCCCGATGGCACCATGTCGGTTGGTGATTGTGAATTGATTTCTAAGGCACTTTCCCCTGTTCTAGATGTGGAAGACCCTGTGGCTCAAGCCTATCAATTGGAGCTTTCCTCCCCCGGCATTGATCGTCCACTTGTGCGGCGCAGCGACTTTAATACTTGGGCTGGCCATGTAGCAAAAATTGAAACTGCCTTTCTAATTGAGGGCCGCAAACGGTTTCGTGGGCATCTAATTGAAGTCGATGGCGATGCAGTGGTGATGAAGCGCGACAATGCCTCTAAGGGAGAAGAAAAAACTGTCCGCGTGCCCCTAGATGCCATTGCCTCAGCAAACTTAGTATTGACGGATGAACTTGTTCGCGAGGCTTTAAAGCGTGATAAGGCGCTTCGTGAGGCGAATGATACGAACAACGATAAAAACAATTAATTTGATTACCTTTTGAAAAATTTCAACAGGAAAACACCAACGGAGAAGACCCATGGCGGTAAGTGCCAACAGACTTGAATTGATGCAAATTGCAGAAGCGGTGGCCCGTGAAAAATCCATCGATAAATCTATTGTTCTTGGCGCTATGGCCGATGCGATCGAGAAAGCAGCTAAAACACGCTATGGTTTGGAAACCAACATCCGTGCGGACATCAATGAGAAAACCGGTGAAATTAGGCTCCAACGCCTTTTAGAGGTTGTTGAAACCGTAGAGGATTACGATACACAAATCGATCTCAAAGGCGCTTTGAAAAAGAACGAAGAAGCAAAAATTGGCGATCATATTGGGGAGCTGTTGCCACCAATGGATTTTGGCCGTGTTGCCGCCCAATCAGCCAAGCAGGTAATCGTGCAAAAAGTGCGGGATGCGGAACGGGATCAGCAGTTTGAAGAATATAAGGATCGCGTTGGCGAAATTATCAACGGCACAGTGAAACGTGTTGAGTATGGCAATGTGGTTGTCGATCTAGGCAAGGGCGAAGCAATTATTCGTCGTGATGAACTGATCCCCCGTGAAATGTACCGTTACGGTGACCGTGTTCGTGCTTACATCTATGATGTGCGCCGTGAACAGCGCGGGCCGCAAATATTCCTATCCCGTACCCACCCTCAGTTCATGGCTAAACTCTTCCAAATGGAAGTGCCGGAAATTTATGATGGCGTGATTGAAATTCGCTCCGTTGCCCGTGATCCTGGATCACGCGCCAAAATCGCAGTGATTTCAAACGATAGTGGTATCGACCCAGTGGGTGCTTGCGTTGGTATGCGCGGCTCTCGTGTACAAGCCGTTGTCGGCGAATTGCAGGGTGAGAAAATTGATATTATCCCGTGGTCACCAGATGCCGCCGGCTTCATTGTTAACGCATTACAACCTGCTGAAGTTACAAAAGTTGTTTTGGATGAAGAAAAAGAGCGCATTGAGGTCGTTGTTCCTGATGAGCAATTGTCTTTGGCAATCGGTCGCCGCGGCCAAAACGTCCGCCTTGCCTCTCAACTTACCGGTTGGGATATCGATATCTTAACCGAAGAGGAAGAATCAACCCGCCGTCAAGCTGAGTTCTCTGCAAATACAGCGATCTTCGTTGAAGCCTTGAATGTGGATGAGATGGTCGCGCAACTACTTGCTTCTGAAGGGTTTTCCGACCTCGAAGAAGTGGCCTATGTACAGCCCGATGAGATTGCCATGATCGAGGGATTCGATGATGAAACCGCTGGAGAGCTACAGGCCCGGGCTAAAGAGTTCCTCGCGAAAATTGAAACAGAATTGGATGAAGAACGCAAAACCTTAGGCGTCCAAGATGATCTTCGCCAAGTGTCTGGCATGACCACCAAAATGATGGTCACCCTTGGTAAATCTGAAGATGAGATAAAGTCGCTAGAAGATTTTGCTGGTTGCATCGCCGATGATCTCATCGGTTGGAATGAGCGCAAGGATGGTGAAGTAACGCGCCATACAGGAATCTTAGATGGTTTTAATATCTCGCGCGTAATGGCTGATGAGATGATCATGGCCGCCCGCTTAGCTGCTGGTTGGGTTACAGAAGAAGATCTGAACCCACCGGAGCCAGAAGTAGTAGAAGAAGTTGCTGAAGAGGAAACGCGAGCTGCTGTTGTCAATGTGATTGAAGATACATCTGTTTAATGGCAGACTAGGGTGAAAGGCATGGATGATCCAATGGTGGAACGCACCTGTGTTGTTACCCGTAAGGTTTTAGAACCTAACCATCTTATTCGCTTTGTGGCGGGGCCAGATGGCCAGGTCGTACCAGATTTAAAGCGCACATTACCGGGCCGTGGTGTTTGGGTGACAGCGCAACAAAGTGTGGTTCTAGAAGCGATTAAAATAGGTGCATTCGCGCGGGGGCTAAAAACCAACGCGAAGGCTACATCCAACCTCGCCACTTTGGTGGAAGGTTTGATGGAACAACAGGCATTAGGTGCCCTGGGATTTGCCCGTAAAGCAGGTGAATGCCTCACCGGGTCAGGGAAGGTTGAAGGTTCTATACGGGCGAGTAAGGCAATCACTGTTTTACACGCAATAGATGGGGCAGAAGACGGACTACGCAAACTTTCTCAAGCCACTTTTGCGGTGCATAGAGATGGTGGGCGCAAAATAAAAATATGGCGTGTTTTCTCTGGTCAACAAATGAACTTGGCATTAGGGGCTACAAATGTGATACACGCATCATTAATAGAAGGCGGCGCTGCGCGACATTGTTTGCAACGGGTCGTTCAACTGGCTAAATACCGTGAAATGGAGACATCCTGATGGGTGCCGAAAACACAAAAGTAAAGTCGCGATAATGCGAGACCAACAATGAGATCGACCCCGAACAACCAAAGGGGGTCAAAAAGGTAAAGAACGTAGATGAGTGATACGAATTCTGGTGATGACAACAATACTGGTCGCCCCACCCTGTCCTTGAGACCTCGTGGTGGCACGGTTAAACAAAATTTTTCCCATGGTCGCAGCAATAATGTTGTTGTCGAGACCAAAAAGCGACGCATCGTAAAACCCGGTGATGAAAAATCATCTATTTTTGCTCCAAAGACCGAATCGGTCGCTCCGCCGCCACCAAAAGAAGTTGTTGAGACAGCACCAACAGTCGCCACACCAACACCCCCTGTAGATGCCGGCAATCTCTCCTCTGGAGAAATGGACGCACGAACTCGGGCTCTTGAAGTGGCGAAAATTCGTGAGGTAGAGGATAAAAAACAAGCTGCAGAAGAAGCTGAGCGCCGCTCAAAAGAAGATGATGCCACAAGGCTTGCCCGCGAAACAGCCGAGGCTGAAGCACTCGTTGATGCAGAAAAGAAAGCAAAAGATGAAGAAGCTGCCCTTGCAGCAGAAGAAGAGGCTGCCAAAATTGCGGCTGCCGATGCCTCCGCTGCTGCTGCTGCTGCCGACCCTGATGCAATTCAAAAAACGGCAACCATGCGTTCAGTGGAAAGACCAAAAGAAGCACCAAAACCTTCTCGTCCAAAAATGGGCGACGAGCGCCGCCGAACAAAGCTAACCTTAAGCAACGCCTTAAATGCCAACACAGAGCGTTCCCGCTCTTTGGCATCCATGCGCCGCAAACGCGAAAAGCAAAAGCGCTCGATGAATACGGGCCCGCGCGAAAAGGTAATGCGTGAAGTAGTAATTCCTGATTCCATTACCATTCAAGAATTGGCAAACCGTATGACCGAGCGGGCAGTAGATGTGGTGAAGTTCCTCATGGAACAGGGCCACATGATGCAGCCAAGCGATATTATTGAATCTGATTTGGCACAACTTGTTACGGAAGAGATGGGGCACACCGTGGTCCGCATCTCAGAAGCGGATGTGGAAACCTTAGCTACAGTCGAAGATAAGCTAGAAGATTTACTGCCTCGTCCGCCCGTGGTTACGATCATGGGTCACGTTGACCATGGTAAAACATCCCTACTGGATAAAATTCGTGAAGCGCGGGTAGCAGCCGGGGAAGCTGGTGGAATTACCCAGCACATTGGTGCTTATCAAGTTGAAAAAGACGGCAAGAAAATTGCTTTCCTCGATACTCCAGGCCACGAGGCTTTCACTGCGATGCGTGCACGCGGAGCCGAAGCAACTGATATTGCTATTCTTGTGGTTGCTGCAGATGACAGTGTCATGCCGCAAACTATTGAATCGATAAAACATGCTAAGGCTGCTGAGGTCCCGATTATTGTTGCCATCAACAAAATGGATACCCCTGGTGCTGATGCGATGAAAGTTCGTCAGGAGCTCCTCCAACATGAAGTCTTCGTTGAAGGACTAGGGGGTGAAGTGCTTGATGTTGAAGTTTCAGCTAAAACTGGCGACGGGATTGACGCGCTGCTAGACGCGATTAATTTGCAAGCAGAATTGTTGGAGCTGAAGGCCAACCCCAATCGCGATGCTGAAGGTATCATTATTGAAGCAAAACTTGATAAGGGCCTTGGTGCAGTTGCAACTGCAATCGTACAAAGAGGCACTTTGAAAGTTGGGGATATTATTGTGGCTGGTACAGAGTGGGGTCGTGTCCGTGCTCTTCTTGATGACCATGGCAAACAAATGAAACAAGCGGGTCCTTCAACCCCCGTTGAGATTTTAGGCCTTTCAGGCGCCCCTTCCGCGGGAGAACAAATCGTCGTGGTTCAAGATGAAGCCCATGCTAGGGACATTGTTGAATATCGTGAGCGCAAACAACAAGAACTTGCTGTTGCCAATCAGGCTGGCTCTCGTGGCTCCCTCGAACAAATGATGAGTAACCTGCAAGCAAAAGGCGCTTCAAAGGCGCCCTTGGTGATTAAAGCAGATACCCGTGGCTCTGTTGAAGCCATCATTGCATCCTTAAATGGTTTGGGCACTGAAGAAGTGGAAGCGCAAGTTGTTCACTCTGGCGTTGGTGGCATCACCGAATCTGATGTTACCTTGGCCATTGCCTCTGAAACTCCAATCATTGCATTTAATGTAAGGGCCAATAAACAAGCGCAAGATTTAGCCAGGCGTGAGGGAATTGAGATTCGCTATTACTCGATCATCTATAACTTGATTGATGATGTTAAGGGCACCTTATCTGGTATGCTGGCACCTGAACGCCGAGAAACCTTTATCGGTTACGCTGACATTAAAGAGCTGTTCAAGCACTCAAAAATTGGCAACATTGCCGGTTGTCTCGTCACAGAAGGCCATGTTGAAAGAGGCATGGGCGTACGCCTATTGCGCGATGATGTTGTCGTACACGAAGGCGAGCTCTCAACCTTAAAACGCTTTAAGGACGAAGTGGCACGGGTCGATTCAGGCACCGAGTGTGGTATGGCTTTCAAAAAATACCAGGACATGCGTAAGGGTGATGTTATCGAATGTTTCACAGTTGAGATGATCGAACGCTCCCTTTGAGAGTTGGCTTGATTAAGATCTAACCACCCCTTGGCCATCAGTTTGGGGGCCATCAGCTTGGGGGTGATCGGTATTGGGAAATATAATGAGTAAATCTAAAGCCCCATCCCAACGTCAATTGCGTGTTGGAGAACTCGTGCGTCATGCACTTACTGAAGTTTTGACTCGTGAAACACTGGTTGATCCAGCACTTACGGGGCAACTTATTTCAGTAACCGAAGTGCGAATGTCGCCAGATTTAAAAATTGCGACCTGCTTCATATCACCGTTGGGGGGGCGCAAGAAAAATGGAAAAGGCAATGCTGATGCCAAAGCAGTTTGCAAGGCACTGGCAAAAAATGCAAAAATCATACGCGTCGGCGCAACTCCTTTATTGAAGCAGATGAAATCCATCCCAAGCTTTCGGTTCTTGGAAGATACAAGCTTTGATAATTATTCTAAAATTGATGAAATCTTACGACGAGATTCTGTCTTGCAGGATACGAGAACAGAATAAATGGCTCGAAGGAAAAAAGGCCGCTCGATTTCCGGCTGGCTAGTGCTTGATAAACCCTATGATTTTGGCTCTACCCAAGCCGTTGGAAAAATCCGGTGGTTGTTTGACGCAAAAAAAGCGGGCCACGCTGGAACTCTAGATCCCTTAGCAACGGGTATTCTCCCAATTGCTTTGGGCGAAGCAACAAAAACAGTTCCTTTTGTAACTGATGGTGAAAAAGCCTATCGTTTTACCGTGCGCTGGGGTGTTCAAACCAACACGGATGACGCCGAAGGCGAGGCCACCGCCACCAGTAAAAAGCGGCCAGAACAGCAAGCAATAGCAGCACTGTTGCCCAAATTTATTGGTAACATCCAACAAATACCTCCAGCTTTTTCTGCCATTAAGATTGATGGAAAACGCGCCTACGCCGAAGCTCGTGCTGGCAAAACTGTAATCTTGCAACCGAGAACCGTAACGATCGATACCTTCCTTATTCTCGAGCATAAGAATGATGCGACCACTTTTGAAATCACCTGCGGTAAGGGGACCTATGTACGCTCACTCGCGCGAGATTTGGGAATTGAGCTTGGCTGTTACGGCCATATATCAGCCCTCAGACGTACTTTTGTTGAGCCCTTTGAAGAGGCTGATAGCATCACCCTAGAGCAACTCATCGCGCTGGAAGGTGACCTTGATAGCCTAGATCAACACTTGGTGTCTCCCTTGCAATCCATGCAGGGTTTCCCAGAAATTCGCATTAGCGAAGACGAAGCCCGCCGCATTCGCCTTGGTAACCCCATTATTCTGCGGGGTCGTGATGCTCCGATCGAAGATCAAGATGTCTGTGCTGTTTATCGCGGGAATCTTGTAGCCATTGGTGATATCGAAAAAGGGCAATTTCATCCCAAGCGAGTTTTAGCCGCTGGGGCATGAACACAAACCATAGTGTAGAATGTTTGTTGTTGAATCGAATTTAGTTGAAGCCCAACTCACCTCGCGCTATGGCTAACAAATCGGCCATCCACCGATAGAGCAAATTGGTATTCAAACCAAAACTCGAAAGCACCCGTAGCTCAGCTGGATAGAGTGCTGCCCTCCGAAGGCAGAGGTCGCGCGTTCGAATCGCGCCGGGTGCACCATTTTTATAGACGTGCACGAACGTGGGTTGTTTATCGTTAGCGCTGAGTACGAAAACCTACTTTCAATTCAGAGCAATCGTTGGCTATAAGCGCGATGATGGTTCTGGAACTGTGTAAACAGACCTTTGAAAATTGTGATGCGATTGAACTCGATAATATCTAGCATCTAATACCTGCATGGATCAAAAGAGAGAAGTGGCTTCTTCGTTTGAAAGATGGCGTTCATCTTGGTTATCGAAAATTGGCTCTATGCAGGTTTTTAGGTCGAGTTTAGTTTTAGCAATTTTGCGGGTTGCTGTGCGTGGGAAGTCTTCGGCGTAGGTAATGTAACGGGGGAGTTTGAAGGCTGCCAGCTGCTTTTTACAATGGGCGAAAATGTCTGATGGTTGACAATCTTGTGGGCTAGAACCTGCGGCGAGTTTGATAAATACCAGCACTTCTTCGCGGCGCATCTCGTCAGGAACGGCGATTGCTGCGGCCTCCTCGATTTGTGGCATTTCGCGCAATACCGCTTCTACTTCATTTGCGGATATGTTCTCACCCGCCCTTTTGATCATCTCCTTGAGGCGGCCAACGATGCGATGATACCCATCCTCATCTTTGATGAAGAGATCACCGGAACGAAACCAGTCGCCATCAAAGCTTTCCGCATTGGCATCAGGCCGTTTGTAATAACCCAATAAAATAGAACGCCCACGAATCTGTAGCTCACCTGAAGTACCCGGCACCACTTCTTTGCCATCTTCATCCACGACCCGTGTCTGGCGAAAGGGAGCTGTCAAACCGCAGGTATTGGCTGAGAGTTTGTCGCCTGCATCTTTTGGACAAATAACGGCTGCCCCCACTTCCGTCATACCAAAACTGTCACGGGCGGTGAGGTTAAACCGTCTCTCCGCATCCGCTCTCGCAGATGGACGCCAGCCAAAGGCGGATACCAGTTTCAATGGAATTTCTGTATCATTATCACCAACGGGATGAGCCGACATCACCGGTTCAGGCAAGACGGTGTATTCGATCTCGTATAGCCAAATCCAGTCAAAGAATTTGGACAGGCTCATTTTTGAGGGCAGGAATGCAGTGCCGCCATTGATCATGGACGCCAGAAACAACCACTGTCCGTCCATATAGAACATCGGCGCCCAGAACAGACACCGCGATATGCCGTAGTTTTCAAACAGGCAGGCACCATTATAAGAAAGGGTAATCCAATAATCATGGGTCAGCATACAGCCCTTGGGAAATCCGGTAGTACCGGAGGTATATTGAATACTCATTAGATCGCTACTGGCTATTTCATAGCCTGACTGCAATCCACCATCCGTATTTTCCAGACCAGCCAATGAATCAAGGTTGGATATCGTGAACACCCGTTCATCGCTTAAGATTTTTGGGCGGTGAACCATCTTGGCAAACTCGGCCATAAAAGTGGAATGAATGAATAAGGCCTGTGCATCGGATTGGTTCAAAATAAAATCGAGTTCAGAAGCTTTGTACGCTGTATTCACCGGCACCATCACCGCGCC
>JAZGFF010000086.1:0-3301 GCA_036479095.1 Rhizobiaceae bacterium
CTTTGGAAGTTGCCCGTCGCCTTGAAAAAGGAACCAAGGGGCATATTGGCTCTTCCTTAGAAGCTGCCCCGATTGTCCACATCACAGATAGCGATCTTCTAAAGGCGCTAGATGGTTTGAAAATGGCAGATATTTGCATCACCAGTGATATCGAAATCACATCGAATGCAGCTCCTGGAGAGGCATTCACATTGGATGATGTTTCAGGCGTATCAGTGGTGAACGCCATGGCTCAGGGCAATAAATGTGCAAGGTCATGGCGCGTATTACCTGAAGTCGGCAGCGACCCAGATTTCCCTGACCTATCCATCCGCGATGCCAATGCGATGCGCGAAATCGAAGGATCATAGTGATTTGAACGAATTGGTTAACCAATTCGGGTTTCAACCACCGTTATTCAGCCAGATTTGTTGCAAAATGAGTAAATAGCATTTACTATTTGGAATTGTCGGATTCTGGCCGCATTTCAGTGGCTAAAGTCGGGCTGATTTTTGATGACCCATATTCAGGTTTGCTATTATGGTAAAACGGTTCACAGCTAAGTATTTATTCACCCTAGTCGGTGCCTTATCTTTAGGCGTTTTGGGTGGCTGTTCTTCAGGAACAACCTACGGCACAGGCGTATCGCAGGAAGCTCAATTAGCCAGTGATATCGGTGGTTTGATGCTGCTAACCAGCAAGAAAAAACATAGAATCGATTATTCATCACGTCCAAAATTAGTAAATGCTCCTAAGGGAAGCGGATTACCGGCTCCGGCTGAAAAAGTTGAAAGTGATTCTGCCTATTTCCCCACCAACCCAGAAGAAAAGCGTAAGCAACGCTATGCTGATGCTGCGCCTGTTCATGAGCGCTCTGGCCAGTTGCCCGATGGTGAACTAACCAGGGTTCGTGATTCTGGAATTGGTCCAAAAATCGAACGCGATATTGATTATCGCGCCAGTATTCAAGCTGACAGTGATCGTGGTCTTCCACCAGATGAGTTGCGTGCTTTGCTTGTTGAAGGTAAGAAGAAAAGACTTCAGCGCATCAAAGAACTTCGCCAATTAGGTGCAGGTGTTGGGCCAAGAAAATATTTAACCCAGCCGCCCGTTGAATATCGCACCCCCGTTGATTCGGCTCCAATTGGAGAAATCGGCGAAAAGGTATATTTACCTTCAGATAAGCGCCAAAAAGGTATTTTCGATAGTTAAATATAAGTTCGAGAGCCAACAATTTGGCTCTTCAACGGCGTTTTTTGAAAAATTCCTTCAATATTGCACTGCAATCTTTTTCGGCCATGCCAGAATAGACTTCCGGCGCATGATGGCAGCTGGTTTGCTGGTAAAATTGCACACCATTGCTGACCGCCCCGCCTTTATGATCTTCGGCGCCAAAATACAGTCTCTTGATACGTGCAAATGAAATAGCTGTTGCACAAAGGGTGCAAGGTTCGAGGGTTACATAGAGATCACAATCAACTAAACGCTGGCTTTTTATGGAGCGGCAAGCTTCCCGTATGACCAACAGCTCTGCATGGGCGCTGGGATCATGCAGTTCCAAAGTACGATTGCCAGCTTTGGCAAGGATTATCCCTTTTTGAACAAGGACAGCGCCAACAGGAACTTCCCCGCGATCTGCCGCAGCTTGAGCCTGTTCTAAGGCGATATCCATATAATTATTTGCCAAAACTTGGTACTTTTCTTAAAGGCCGAACGCAATTGATGAATCTTTTCTCGCATAGTCGTGCTTAGGATGGTAGGGACGACCATGAAATCTTCGTCAAATAATAAAAATACCCCAACCCCACCCGAGGAGCCCCAGAAAGGCGAGCGGATTGCCAAACGTATGGCCAGAGCTGGCCTTTGTTCGCGGCGCGATGCTGAAAGGTGGATTGAGGCTGGTCGGGTAAAGTTGAACGGTAAATTGCTGAAAACGCCCGCTTGCGTTGTCACCAGCGCTGATCGTATTGAGGTCGATGATCTCCCCCTTCCTACTATGGAACGCACTCGGCTTTGGTTACTCAATAAGCGTTCAGGGCAAGTCACCACTTCGCGTGATCCAGAAGGGCGCAAAACAGTATTTGAATCCCTACCGGAAGAATTGCCAAGAGTGCTGTCTGTTGGCCGTCTCGATATTACGACAGAAGGCCTTATTCTCCTAACCAATGATGGTGGTTTGGCGCGCGCACTTGAATTGCCATCAACTGGATGGTTACGGCGATACCGTGTTCGCGCCCATGGGTCAGTTAAACAAGAGCAGTTGGATGAGTTGAAAGATGGGGTCGCTGTAGAAGGTGTTCTTTATGGCGCGATCGAAGCAGAGCTTGAGCGCGTTCAAGGAACCAATGTCTGGCTTACATTTTCCATGCGCGAGGGGAAAAACCGAGAGGTCAAAAAGGTATTAGCTTCTCTTGGTCTTGAGGTGAACCGGTTGATCAGAATCTCTTACGGACCATTCCAGCTTGGAGATTTAACCCGAGGGGAAGTTCGAGAAGTGCGGGGAAGAACCCTGCGCGATCAACTTGGCGAGAAATTAATTAAACAGGCTGGCGCTAATTTTGAGGCGCCCCTTTGGGCAACCATGTCAAAGGCAGATAAGCCCAAAATTGCGAGCCCAACAGTGGCAAAAAACCGAAAAAGAAAGCCCAACACAAGCGATCATCTTTCGAGGCTTGATACAAAACCTAATCGCGGCAACACTGGAAAACCAACCAGAAGCAAGAACACAAGAGGATCAAAGAATGCGGATCGTCGGAGGTAGCTTGCGCGGTCGCAAATTGGCTGTTCCAAAATCGCAAGCTATTCGCCCAACCACAGATCGCAACCGTGAAAGCCTCTTCAATATTCTCAACCATCATTGGCCAGAAAAACTACAAGCAACGAGGGTGCTCGATGTTTTTGCAGGTACAGGCGCGTTGGGTATTGAAGCAATTTCACGGGGCGCAGCATTCTCAGTCTTCATTGAACTAAGTGCCGAGGGGCGAGGGTTGTTACGGGACAACATTGAAAGCCTTGGACTAACCGGAAAAACCAAAGTGTTTCGTCGTGACGCTTTGCGCCCCGGTGCAATCGGCTCCATTCAACCTTTCGATCTGGTGTTCGCTGACCCACCTTATGGTAAAAAATTGGGTGAGGCGGCTGCGGCAAAACTATATGAAGATGGTTGGCTTAACGCCGGTTCATTATTGGTTTTAGAAGAGAGTAAAGACTCCATGCCAGATAACCTAGCTGAATTTAAGAAAGTCGATGAACGAAATTTTGGAGAAACGATGATCGGATTTTTTGAATTAATCACAGTAAAATGACAAATAATTATAGTAAA
>JAZGFF010000087.1:0-6617 GCA_036479095.1 Rhizobiaceae bacterium
TCTTGGGTTAAGAGCACACGGGTTGCTGCAGCCACATCGTCTAGACGCATGAGGCTTTCGCCGATCAAGAAGCTGTTGACGTTGATCTTCGCCATGCGAGTTAAATCGGTTGGGGTGAACAAACCAGATTCCCCTATAATGATACGATCTTCTGGAACGGAGGGTGCGAGATTCTCAGTTGTTTCAAGACTGACCTCGAATGTTTTTAAATTACGATTGTTGATGCCAAGTAAGGAAGATTTAAGATGGAGAGCGCGTTCGAGTTCTTCTCCATTATGCACTTCTAACAAGACATCCATGCCCAATTCAAAGGCTTTTTCTTCCAATGCTTTTGCGATATCATCATTAACCGCAGCGAGGATTATTAAAATGCAATCAGCGCCCCACGCGCGTGCTTCGTAGACTTGATAGGTGTCATACATAAAATCTTTGCGAAGACAGGGCAGAGAAACGGCCTGACTTGCCATAGTCAAGAACGCAGGGGCGCCTTGGAATGAGGGGCCATCGGTTAAAATAGAAAGGCAAGCCGCGCCTCCCTCTTCATAGGCTTTGGCTAAGGAAGGAGGATCAAAATCCTCACGGATCAACCCTTTTGAGGGGCTGGCTTTTTTAATTTCAGCAATCAGCGCGTATTTTCCAGCAGCCAGTTTCGATTTTAGTGCCCGATGAAAGCCACGGGGTGCAGGAAGTTCAGAAATTTGAGTTTTTAATTGTGAAAGTGGAACAGTGCTTTTTGCAGCTTCTATTTCTTGGCGTTTATTGATGCCGATTTTATCCAAAATGTCAGCCATTATTTCGATCCATTGGAAACTGCGATGAGCTTTGCCAGTGCATCATTGGCGGCGCCACTATCGATCGAGGCCGCCGCTTTTTCTGCGCCCTGTTTTAAATCGTTCGCAAGGTCGGCAACCAGTAGGCCAGCCCCCGCATTCATCAATACAATATCGCGATAGGCATTTTTATCGCCATCAAGAACACCTTTTAGTGCTGCCGCATTATGGGCAGCGTCACCGCCTTTGATATCTTTCATTGGATGACGGCCAACCCCTGCATCTTCTGGCTCAACTTCAAAACTACGAATGGTTCCATCTTTTAATTCAACCACTTTGGTCGTACCAGTTACTGTTAATTCATCCATGCCGTCGCCATGAACAAGCCAGACGTGATCGGAGCCCAGATTATTAAGCACATGAGCCATTGGTTCTAATAGATCAGGTGAGAACACACCAAGCACTTGTTTTTTAACCCCGGCAGGATTGGATAGGGGACCGAGAATATTAAATAGGGTACGGGTTCCTAGCTCTACGCGTGTTGGACCAACAAAACGCATGGCCGAATGGTGGGCCGGTGCGAACATAAATCCAATCCCAGCTTCTTGGATACAGCGAGCAGTTCCATCTGCTCCGGTTTCTAAATTAACCCCAAGTCTTTCGAGCGTATCAGCGGTGCCGGTTTTAGAAGAAAGAGCGCGGTTGCCGTGCTTGGCAACCTTTGCGCCGGCTCCTGCCATCACAATCGCTGAGCAGGTTGAAATACTGTATGTGCCGGTTTGGGTTCCACCGGTTCCAACGATATCAATTGCTTCTTTAGGGGCATCAACACACAACATTTTAGACCGCATCGTGGTAACGGCCCCGGTGATTTCCTCGATCGTCTCACCGCGTACCCTTAAAGCCATTAAGAAAGCGCCGATTTGGCTGGGGGTAGCATCTCCAGACATCATGATGTTGAAAGCCACTTCTGATTGGGCTCTTGTGAGTGTGTCGCCCGTGGCAACTATGCCGAGAAGTTGTTGGAAGTTTTTCATGCTCATCGCCTACCTTAAAACTAATAACCTTGGGTGAGGGCTTGGTTGATGAGGGTAGGGTTTTGTGTGATTTTGTACCCAGCTTGAAGATTACGGATCAGTTGGGTCATTAAATCTTCAGCCGCCCCTTCATTAGCAATTTTAGCTTCGCGCTCAGGAATTTTTACAACTTGTGATTCTGGCCGCTTAATTTCTGCCACTGTGATCAGTAGTTTTTCATCATCCTTGGCTCCCGCAACAATTGCAATGTGTTTCGCATCCCCCGCAAATCCGGCAAGGTTGGCTTCGCGTTTGAAATTCCCATCTTCCGTTGATCTTTTTAAATATCCTGTCTGGGCAGCTTCAGTTTTTAATTCTGTTGCAATGGCTTCTAAAGTTGCACCTTTCAAGAGCCGAGTTTTTAGCTCATCTGCTTTTTTTGTAATTAGGTTTGCACGCTCTTTTTTGAGCCAGTCAGCTTTCACCTTATCCGCTACCTCATCAAAGTTTTTATCTCGAGTTGGGGTGATTTTTTCAACATCAACCCAGACATAACCTGCTTCTCCAACGTCAATCGGGCTTTGTTGATCACCAACAGCTGTTGTGAAAGCTTGGGCAATCAATTTTTTAGAAGCGGGTAAATCGTTGATAATGGCACCCTTGGGTGTGCGAGCTGTCCGATCGATTGCTTCCACCAATCGTGACTTAATGCCAAGTTTTATTGCGATCTCAGCAATATTTGCTCCACCTGCTCGCATATCTTCAATTTTTTCTTGCATGGTGACGATTTCATTTGCAGCATTGCGTAGGGCGAGATCTTTGCGGATATCGTCTTTCACCTCCTCTAAAGAAGTCACCTTTGCTTCATTAATTTCAGTGATGCGAATTAGAGTTGGCCCAAAAGGGCCCTTGATAATTTCACTGGGTGTATTGAGTACTAGTGAAAATGCAGCATCTTGTATGGCTTTTGGCATTTGTTTTTTACTCATCAAACCAAGATCAGCATCACTTATTTTAAGCTTTTGCTCGCTTAATATCGTTTCAAATAAAGCGCCTTCAGTCAGGGATTTAATTGCAGTCTGGGCAGCATCAGATGATTTGAAAACAATTTGCTGAACACGGCGCTCTTCCGGTTTAGAATAAGAAGCCAAGCGATCTTGATAGTCAGAACGAACATCCTCCTCGCTGATAGCCTTCTCATCGGCTAGATCTTTTGGCTGCACTGCAAGGATGACAAGTTTGCGATATTCAGGGGCTTTATAGTTTTTCTTATTGGCTTCAAAATATGTCTTAAGCTCACTTTCATCTGGAGCTTTAGGCTCCCCTGATAATGCGGTAGTTATCGTGAGGTAGGCAAACTTGCGTTCCTCACTCGTGTAGGCGCTAAGTGCATTGTTAAAAACATCTGGCATGAGTTTGCCGGTCATGAAAGCGCGCGAAAGTTGTGAACGCGTAGCGGCCTTGTTTTGGCTGATAATAAAATCACTCTCGCGCATTTGGGCGTTGCCAACTGCACGGCGAAAGGTATCCCGGTTAAATTTACCGGTGGAATCTTGAAATGCTGTATTATCTGCAATCAATCGAGCCAAGGTTTTATCAGAAAGTGAAATATTCTCTTCACGGACAAATTCATCCAGTGTTGCAAGTGAAATAACAGAGTTAAGTGTCTGTGATTCAACTCCGAATACTTTCCCCTCATCCCGAGTTAAACGGCGACCAGCGGTTTGCTGTAATTGGTTCATGCTGTTGTTATAGGCAGTTAGATATTCTCTTACGCTAACGCCTGTTTCCCCAACCCGTGCAACGGTAGTGGTATCGGTTCCACCTAAAATACTACCTGACACCCCCCACAGCGCAAAGCTACCAATGAGCAAGACAAGTAGAAGTTTTGCGACCCAGCCGCTTAGAAATGAACGTAACGCTTCAAGCACTTGATTGTTTCCTATTCTGATCTGTTCAATTCATTTAATTTTGCACAAAGGTTGGCAAATCAAACGTGTTTCGGGCAACATATGGGCAGCAAATGATAACAGCAAGTAAAACAGTGCTGATCGGTCATTGATTTTGCTTAATTTGGGCTATAGTCATCAACAAAACAATTTAACGGGCAAGGACAAGGTTTATGACCCCTGATATTAAGCCATTAGTGGCCGGTAACTGGAAAATGAATGGCCAACGGGATCAGTTGGATCAATTGGCGTTGATGGCGGCTGGAATGGATGTTGAATTGGCCGAAAAGGTTGATGCAGTTGTCTGCCCACCTACAACCTTGCTTTATGTAGCCACTACCTTGAGTGAAGACACCCCATTAATGGCTGGGGGGCAAGATTGTCACAATGAAGAAAAAGGTGCCCACACAGGCGATATTTCAGCAGAAATGATCGCCGATTGCTATGGAAAATTCTGCATCGTAGGGCACTCAGAGCGCCGTATGCACCATGGCGAGACAGATTTTCATGTAGCTGGTAAGACGCAAGCCTGTTGGCGTGCTGGTTTAACTGCGATTATTTGTATCGGTGAAACTGAAGTAGAGTATGATGCGGGTAAAGCTGAAGAAGTCTTGGCGCGGCAAATTGCTTCTTCCGTTCCAGAGGGCGCCACCGAAGAAGATACGATCATCGCCTATGAGCCTATTTGGGCTATTGGCACGGGTAAAACCCCAAGTCCTGAAGACATTCGGACAATCCATGCCTTCATTCGTGAAGCTCTTGCACAAAAACTTGGTGGCCATGGAGAGCGCATGCGTATCCTTTATGGTGGATCTGTGAAACCTGACAATGCTCCTGAATTACTTTCTGTGATGAATGTGGATGGCGCACTTGTTGGTGGTGCAAGCTTGAAAGCTGCTGACTTCCTCGCCATATGTGAATCCTATCGTAACGTTTGAAGTAAGATTTACAGATTCCCCTTGGCAATCTTGGTTGTATTCGCTACTAAGCCGCGTCACGTAGACAATACTCGATGACACTCTTAAACCCGAACCGGATAAATTCATGACAACCGTACTCATCACCGTGCATATAATGCTTGTTCTAGCACTGATCGTGCTTGTTCTCCTCCAACGCTCCGAGGGTGGCGCTTTAGGAATGGGCGGCGGTGGTGGTGGCGGTGGAGGTGGTTTGATGTCAGCACGCGGCGCGGCAAATGCTTTAACCAAAACTACTTCCATTATAGCTGCTGGCTTTTTCCTTACATCCATTGCCTTGGGTGTTGTTGCCAATCGTGAAAACAGAACGGAAGATGTTTTGCGTCAAGTTGAGGGAGCCGCCAAAACAGGAGTTCCTACCGATGGAGCTGGAGCTAAAACCCCAAGTGCGGGTGGTTTGCTTGATGAATTACAAAAGCAAGATGATAAGGCCGCGCCTGCATCAGGTGTTCCTACCTCTGAATAAATTGAATTCTTAACGTTTTCCCCGTTCTGTAGGCTCTTGTCCCAGAATGCCATGTGCATAACTGTGATTAGATAAAATTTTGTTTTGCAAATTTAAATATTCAGTCTAGTTCTCTACTCCCATGGCGCGATTTGTTTTCATCACTGGCGGCGTGGTTTCCTCACTAGGCAAAGGCCTTGCATCGGCAGCCCTCGGCGCACTCCTTCAAGCACGGGGCTATAAGGTTCGGCTGCGTAAACTTGACCCCTATTTGAATGTTGATCCGGGTACGATGTCCCCCTACCAACACGGCGAATGCTTCGTAACCGATGATGGTGCAGAGACAGATTTGGACCTTGGGCACTATGAACGCTTTACGGGGCGTCCAGCAAACCAATCCGACAATATAACTACTGGCCGCATTTATCAGGATATCATCGCCAAAGAACGGCGTGGGGACTATTTGGGTGCCACCGTGCAGGTGATCCCGCATGTCACTAACGAGATCAAGAATTTCGTATTGGATGGCAATGATGGCTATGACTTCGTGCTCGTTGAGATTGGCGGCACCGTTGGCGATATTGAAGGACTGCCTTTCTTCGAATCCATTCGCCAATTAGGTAACGACCTTCCCCGGGGAGGCTGTATATATATGCACCTCTCCTTCATGCCTTATCTTGCGGCAGCTGGAGAATTAAAGACCAAACCTACCCAGCACTCAGTCAAGGAATTACGTTCAATCGGTATACAACCGGATATTTTGTTGATCCGCGCTGATCGTGAAATACCAGTTGAGGAACGGCGCAAACTTGCCCTGTTTTGTAATGTTCGACCCGAAGCCGTGATTCAAGCCCTTGATGCCAAGAGTATTTATGATGTTCCTCTGGCGTATCACAAGGAGGGGCTTGATCAGCAAGTACTTGATGCCTTTGGTATTGACCCAGCTCCGAAACCTAAACTGGAAGTTTGGGAGGAGATATCTCACAAGATACATAATCCCGAAGGGGAAGTGACAATAGCGATTGTCGGTAAGTATACCGTCCTGAAAGATGCCTATAAGAGCCTAATGGAAGCTTTGGTTCATGGGGGCTTGGCAAATGGTGTTAAGGTCATTTTGCACTGGGTCGAGAGTGAAGTGTTTGAAGGTGATGACCCATCTGAACAATTGGCAAATGTTGATGGGATTATTGTTCCAGGCGGGTTTGGGGAGCGGGGTAGTGAGGGCAAGATAGCTGCTGCTCAATTCGCCCGCGAGCAGAAGATACCTTATTTTGGTATCTGCTTTGGTATGCAAATGGCAGTGATTGAAGCGGCGCGGAATCTAGCGGGCATTAATGGTGCGTCATCGACGGAGTTTGGTGAAACAGAAGAACCCGTTGTTGGTTTGATGACTGAATGGATGAAGGGTAATCAGCTTGAAAAGCGTGAACAATCGGGAAATATGGGTGGCACTATGCGCC
>JAZGFF010000088.1:0-4852 GCA_036479095.1 Rhizobiaceae bacterium
TGTTGGTGGCGCGATGTTTTCACTAGCCAAGGTCATGCCACCAGGCAGACCGCTTGAAATTGCGATCTTGGCGGCTTTATAGCTGGCGGAAGTTTTTGCTACGCCTTTAACCGCACGTGCGCGGTTGGATAGGCTAACTGAACCACTTGAGAAACGCGTCAATTGGTTTGAAGCGAAACGGGCGGCGTTAACAAAGCCTTCTGGAGCACCAGCGGCGATTTGCATCGCATCGGTAATTTTCGCAGCGGGTAAGGATTTTTTAGTCGCCGCTATAACAGATGCGCGCGCCTTGGTATCGGGCACAAATCCTGTAAGTTTCACAGCGCTACCGTCATAATCTGCTGCCCAAGTGTAGGGAGAGATTGTGGCCGGAACGATGTTGGCCTTGGCAAGCGCGTAACCTGCTGGCAATGCAGCGGCGCCAACCGCGCCAAGGGCAGCAGTATATTTACCCGAAGATAGTGCAACACCAGAAACGGATAAATCCAAGTCAGAAAGACCAACCTTACCGTTACTGAAACGCGGCAATTGCTGCAAAGCATAGGTTGAAGCGTCGGCAAAACCTTTTGGCTCACCGGGGGCGACAAGTTGCTGATCAACGATTTGCGCTTTAGGCAAAGCAGCTTTTGCAGCAGCTATCACAGATTTAGCAGCATCCATCGAGGGCACATGACCATTCAAGGTTAGTTTATTGCCTGTATAATCAGCGGACCAGGTATAGGGCGAGACTGCAGGAGCTGTGATTTTTTTCATGGCCAACACTGCACCACTAGGAAGGGAACCTTCGAGGGTAGAATTGATGGTATTATAAGTATCACGGTCTGTTGCGGCACCTTTAAGAGAGAGTTTCGTGTCGCTCAACCCCATCTCACCCTTGGTAAGACCAGCTAATTGACTAAACCCAAACCCGGCTATTGCCCCAAATTCCTTCGGTGCACCGCGTGCGAGGGTCATGGCATCTGAAATTTTAGAGTTAGGAAACGACTTTCTTGCTTGATCGAGGATCGTTTCGCGCATTGCTTCATTGGGAATAAATCCCGTCAGAGCAACGCCAGTATCATCACGCTTGGCATTTAGAATGTAAGGGCTTTGGGCAGCGAGCAGTTTGGTTTGGTTATCAACAACCCGAACTTCGTAGGCACCATCGGTTAACTTCGCCGCTTCAATTTGCGCCGCTTCACTGGGGGCATCGCCAAACAAAGTGGCATCACGGCCAGCCATATCGACACCGGCCCAAGAATGACCTTTGGCCTCAAGGGCACTTTCAGCTTTGGCGGTTAAATCACTCTGGATAAAGTCAGTTTTCATCCAAAGGGCGAGGGCGGAGAGGACTAGCGCAGTTAAAATACCCGGCCATATCCATTTTTTCCAGTGGCACATATAAAAAGCTCCCAAATAAAATTTTTGAATGAGCAATGCCTGCGCTTTGAATAAAAGCACAAGACGCAACTCATCAGCAACAGTGACCATTGGCTTTGGGGAGGTAATTATCACCTACAGTTTTGAATACGCCTTGATTTGTGAGGCCCTCAATCCTGCTGATGATCCATCGTCACATCCCCATGACGCAAATGATCAACTCTCAATGGGCATATAGTTACGCAAAGGTAAACAAAGATCAAGCCTCAAAAGACGAGAATGCCTAGGTTAAACAATTTATTTAATTGAGTTTTTCAGCCCGCAGGGGGCGGCGAATGATTCCGCTGGGGAAAATGATCGTACCAAAGCAGAATTTACTTGGCGCCGCAGTGTAGTGGTTCCGCAATCCGGGGAACCCGCTTAACAGGGAACCCGCTTAAAAATACTGCTGGGGAATTACGGATATTTCAACCCTCTTGAATGGTGCTGAAATTGAGCCGCGAAAATCGATGCCGCGCTCCAGCCCGAAAAGCAAAAAACCCGGCAGTTGCCTGCCGGGTTTTCTGTATTCTTAGATCAGATTAACTGATTAGAATGAACGTGAGATACGAATACGGTAAGCGCTATCGACGAAGCGACGGTTACGGTAATCAACTTGAACGTTCATGCCAGAAACTGGCTGCCAGTTGAAGCCAATTGTGTATTGGCCAGCAGAAGCTTGTGCATTGGAATAACCAACGCCAACACCGAAGTTGCTAGTGATGCTGTAGTGAGCACCAATGCCCCACTGGTAAGTACCATTGTCAACGTACTGAGTAGCACCGTTATGACCTTGATACCAAGCGTCCAAACGGAAACCTTCGATCATACGTAGGCTACCCAAGATTGAGTAAGCAGATGCACCAGCTGATGTATCATAGATGACTGTACCAGCGATACGGCCGAATGAACCAGCATAGCTTGCACCAGCGTAGTAATCGAACGCAGTGTCAGTACCGTTGTTGCTCTCACCTTGGATACCAACAGTACCTGAGAAGCCGTTAGCTGCATAGGTATAGTGGGCGAAGATGGTTTGATCGTAGTCGTAAAGACCATCGAGCATGTTGCCTGGGTAACCGTACTCAGTGTTTTGTGTGAAGAATGTATCACCAAAACCCATTGTTAGGCCGCCAAGAGATATGGTAGCTGTGTGGATGTTAACAACGCTGTTACCAAAACCACGGTCGTTACCGTTGCCTTCGATACGGATGAAAGAACGCAAAGTTCCGTAATCAGTTTCGTTACGTGCGTCGAAGTTTACGCGAGCACGGTAGCTAAGAGCACCGGTTGATGTGTTATTCACACGTCGCGCGTAATGATACTGAATGCGTGCAGAACCTGAAAGTTTCAAGCATGTTTCAGTTCCAGGGATGAAGAAAAAGCCAGCGCCATAAGTGTCGCAAACTTTTACGTATTCAACGGCTTCTGGCTCAGCAACAACAGCGTCAGCGGCATTTGCGCTAGACACTGCAAACATTGCAGCAGCAGAACCCATAAGTAGAGCTTTAAGTGTCATGGTTTTGATCTCCAGTAATAACCAATTAATAAAAGGGCAGTGCCCAACTATGTATAGAAGGGACTATCCCCAATTTAGGTCAGACACATATGCGCCCTGTCCTGAGCTGAACCTACCGAGGCTGGAGCGGAACGCAATGGCCGCAAGGGCAATTTGAGGGGGTAGAGGGTGTTATCCCCCCACCATGTTGCACAAATGACACGATTTCGATCACGACTCCCCCAGTTATTGTTAACAAAGTGATAAATTCCGTGATCAAAGTGGCGATAAACTTTGGAACAGGGGTGAATTGTCGAACAGATGTTGCCAGTAAAGAGCGTTGCTGTTCGGTTTGTCGTAATTTTGTCATCGCCTTGAAAATTATTTAACCCATTGATAAATAATGTTAAAAAATACCGTATTTCGTGAAAACAACCAAAACTGCATGATTCGTGGATAGAATCAGATGGAATCGGAGTTCATCTTCCTAGCCGCAGGCTCTTGTTTCTGCCGCAGGCGCTTGTTTCTTGCCGCAGGCGCTGGCGCTACGCTTTTCCACAATAGCCCGGGCATCGGCCATAAAACTGCGGATCAACAGGCTTTCGCGGCGCTCTTTCAAGCAAACAAGGGTTTCGTCCATGGTCAAAGTGGCGTCGGTCATGATTATCTTCATTAAACGCGGGTCGTTTCCTAGCTCTGCTTGGGAAACAATCCCGACCCCATTGCCACCAGCAACAATCTCAGCAACCGCTTCGCGCCCCTCGATCTCAATACGGGTTTGGAGTTCGATCTCATTTAACTTGGCATAATCTTCGATGATTGCCCTGGTTCGGGAACCGGGCTCCCTTAGAACAAGGGGCAATTTTGCCAACTCCCGAAAAGAAAGGGAGCTCGTTTGCGCAAATTCACTGTTGTGGGCTGCGAAAGCCACCAAGGGAGTGGAGCTTAGCTTGATGATCTGAAAATCTCGTCCCATAGGGATTTCACCCAAAACCCCGATGTCAGCATCATACTTATAGAGGCTAGCAATCACAGCTTGGGAGTTACCACGACGAATTGAGATATAAACATCAGGGTAGTTATGCTGAAACGGCTCAAGAATATCGATCACGTGATGGGGGGAATCTGCGATGATGTGAAGTCGGCCCGATGAAAGCTCTCGGGATTCAGTTAAATACTCCAAGGCCTGCGCCTCCACCTCAAACAAGCGCCGCGTAATTTCATACAGCTTTTCCCCTGATCGGGTAAGGGAAACTCGCTTCTTAGTGCGATCGAACAGGCGCATATCATATTCAACCTCTAACTTGCGCACTTGATCAGAGATTGCCGGTTGGGTGAGGTGCAGCATCTCGGCGGCACGGGTAAAGCCGCCAGCTAAAGCAACATAATGAAAGGCGCGTAATTGCACTGATCGCATGGAGAGAATTATCTATCGATTAAATTTATGATATGAAAGATTATATCGATTTTACATATAGATGCAATCTTGCCATCTAGGGTTATTCCTAATCCAGCCCTGGTGCATCATGGCCGATCAATCAAATTCCCTATCAAACTCGCCAATCGAAAAACCACGGTTGGGCGAGCCTTTCCTGCTCACCCCTGGCCCTTTAACCACAGCCTATAGTGTAAAAGAGCAAATGCTCCGCGATTGGGGGTCTTGGGATGGGGACTTTCGGGCAATGACCGCACGGTTGCGATCAGAATTGCTGGAATTGATTGGCGATACAAATAAAGAGTTTGATTGTGTACCGATGCAAGGCAGTGGCACTTTTGCCGTTGAGGCGATGTTGGGCTCGTTTTTACCAAAGGGCAGCAAGACATTAGTGTTAAGCAATGGCGCCTATGGAAGCCGCACCATCCAAACCCTTGAGCGCATTGGCCGTGAATGTGTCGTAATCAACAAAGGCGACTACATGCCGCCTCGCGGAGAAGAAGTGGCTGCGGCTTTGAAGGCTG
>JAZGFF010000089.1:0-10439 GCA_036479095.1 Rhizobiaceae bacterium
CCCACCTGTCGCACCACTTCAGCAGTAACATAGAGAACGTCTGACATGCGATCAGGGTTCGTCTTCTTCAACGCCCATGGTTCCTGACCAGCAAAGTATTTATTAGCTTCGCTGACTACATTCCAAATTGCATCCAGGGCTTTATGGATTTGTTGTGTTTCCATTGCGTCCCGCGCGATGGGAAGAGCGCCAGCAGCAAGCTCCAAAATTGCTTTGTCTTCCTCCGTATATTCCTTTGGTACAACTATCCTGCCCTCACAGTTTTTAAAGACCATGGAAAGGGATCGTTGTGCGAGATTTCCAAGATCATTGGCTAGGTCCGAGTTTATCCGGTTTACAATCATCTCGTGATTATAATTTCCATCTTGGCCAAAGGCGACTTCTCGCAAAAAGAAAAAACGTACAGCATCGACGCCGTAGGTTTCAACCATGTCGAAGGGAGACACCACATTGCCAGTAGATTTGGACATCTTCTCCCCATTATTGAAAATAAAGCCGTGGCCGAAAATCCGTTTTGGGAGTTCAATTCCCGCTGACATTAAAAAAGCTGGCCAATAGACAGCATGAAAACGCATAATGTCTTTACCGATGATGTGAACATCAGCAGGCCAATATTTCCACAATTCATGCTTAGCGTCTGGAAAACCCACCCCGGTGATGTAGTTGGTCAGGGCATCAACCCAAACATACATGACGTGGTCATGATCATCGGGTACTTTGATGCCCCAATCAAACGTTGTGCGTGATACAGATAAGTCACGTAGTCCACTTTTCACAAAACTGATGACTTCGTTTCTTCGGTGGTCGGGGCCAATGAAATCGGGGTGCTTTTCATACCATTCTAGCAGACGGTCTTGATAGGCAGAAAGACGAAAGAAATAGCTGTCCTCTTCAATCCATTCCACTTCAGTCCCCTGAGGCCCCACCCGTTTTCCATCTTCTTGGGTTTCAATTTCGGATTCTGCATAATAGGCCTCATCACGAATAGAGTACCATCCAGCGTAAGTGTTTTTATAAATATCACACTCACCAGTAGTCACCTGCGCGGCCATGCGGCCCCAAATTTCAGTTGACGAGACATGATGACGTTGTTCGGATGTGCGTATAAAATCATCATTTGATGCATTTAGAACTTCTGCCATGCGCTTGAATTCAGCCGCATTGCGTTCGGCTAAATCTTCAACAGTAACGCCCTCTTCTTTCGCCGTTTTTACCATTTTCAGGCCGTGCTCATCGGTGCCCGTTAGAAAGTGTACATCGAAACCATCCAGCCTTTTAAAACGAGCAAGCGCATCAGTCCCAATTAATTCATAGGCGTGCCCCATATGAGGTGCGCCATTCGGATAGGATATGGCTGTGGTGATATAAAAATTTTGCGCCATTAGTGAATTAGTCCAATTCGTTTGTCTTGCTTGTGATTAGGTTTTGTTACGCTCAAACAAGACTTCAAACAATGATAAAATAACTTGTTTTTTATCCAGATTATAGGTTTTGTTTTCTAATATAGAAAGATTGACCTTTTCCCATACCGAGGCCCAGCTCGCAAGAGTTTCGGGAGGCAATGTTGGTTCTCTTCTAACTTGTTTGCCAATCCAACCAATTACTAAATCAAGAAATAATTCAAAAGATTGCTCTTGGCCTTTTCGAGTTATTGCATTGGCAATGTCGTGAGCAATTTTCCATTCTTTGGCCGAGCCAACAGCATTGGAGTTCATCAAAGTTTCAAACTGTTGGTATTCCTTGATGATCTCCCCACGTAATAGTTGTATTGTTTTTCTCACAGACCCTTCAGCTAACTCAATAGCCGTTGTTTTGTCTTTGTCAGATGCTTGCACAGCTAATTTGCTGAGGATTGCTAGAACATCGGCTTGTTTCAAAGGAGCAAGAGACAAGACTTGGCACCTTGATCTGATCGTTGGCAGGAGATTGCCTGGGGCATTTGATAAGACGAAAAACAGCGATCTTTTGGGCGGCTCTTCCAGGATTTTCAACAGAGCATTTGCAGCATTTCTGTTCATATCATCAGCAGTATCTATGATCGTTATACGCCACCCCCCTGCTCCAGCGGTCATACCGTAGAACCGATTTGTGCGGCGTATTTCATCGATGGATAATTTCGAGGCAAATTTCTTGGTTTTGTCATTCCAGGAACGTGTTAGGTGCAAAAGGTCAGGGTGTGCTCCGTGGGCAATCTGTTTGGAAACCGTATCAACTATTGAATCCAATTCCAGTTGGTTTGGCGCGTAGTGATGATCAGGATGGCTAAGAATATGCTTAGCCATCATGAATGCAAGCGTGGCCTTGCCGCTCCCTTTAGCGCCAACTAGCAACCAAGCATGAGGCATTTTGCCTGATTGATAACTTTGCGTGAGACGTAACATGGCTTCGTCATGACCAACAACTTGATTACACTCCGCTGGAATTGGAACCCCTTCGAGACGATCTGCAACTGATCTTTGTTCAAGCTCCATCAGGCCGTGACTCCAAGCTTGGATTTACGAAAATAAGAATCAATTGCCTGATCAACTGCCCTACTCACGGATTTCAAATCACCACTGGCATCGATAACTACACAGCGATCCGGTTCTTGTTTTGCTATTTTTAAGAAACCTTGGCGGCGAGCTTTTTGTTGCTTTAAGTCTTCTTTTTCATATCTGTCTGGGCCGTCACCAGCCCAAACATTGGCGGCACGTTTTAAACCTTCTCTGGGATCCAGGTCAAAAATCAATGTTAAATCCGGTGTGGCGCCTTCAGTCACGGCTTTTTCCATACCTAAGATAAAATCCTGGTCTACGCCGCCAGTTACACCCTGATAAACTCGGCTTGAATCCATGAACCGATCACACAATACGGTTATGCCATCGCTTAATGCAGGTTTGATAATTTGCTCAACATTGTCACTTCTTGCAGCTGCAAATAAAACTGCTTCCATCTCATTGCCATATTTTTGGGCGGCTCCAGAAAGCACAACATGACGTATTGCTTCTGCACCAGCAGAGCCACCAGGCTCGCGGGTGATGAGAATTTTTTGCCCCAACTTCTCAAGGCGTTTTGCAAGGCGTTTTATTTGGGTTGATTTCCCTGTGCCTTCACCGCCTTCAAATGTAATAAAATGTCCGCGCACTATTTTGCCGATGTAATTCGTATGATTGTTTATTAGTAGTCAAAATGAAGAGATAATGCGAGCGTTAAGAATAGCCTTTATCCCGCTATTGAAAACGGAATACTCCGACAATCAATTCTTGGGCCGCATCCATCGCTCTTTGTGGGATTGAACCAACCGCAACGTCCTCTACGGCAAACAGTGGAGTTTCTTGGCTGACCTTACCATCAACCAAGACTTGTAACTTAGCTATTTGTGAACCCTTGGATATTGGAGCTCTCAATGGGCCGGAAAAGACAATTTCTGCCCTTAGTCGATCACGGAAACCTACAGGGACAAAAATTTGCAACGCGCCATCAGCTTTCAGTTCAACACCAGATTTGGCGCCACCATAGAGCGTTGCCTCACCAACCACTTCACCTGCTTTAAAGAGTTTGATCGCTTGAAAAGCTCTTGATGCCCAGCGCATCATTTTCACAGCTTCTGACGAGCGTTCTCGTTTTGAAGTCATGCCGTTAAGCACCATTATCACCCGACGTCCGTCTCGAAAAGCTGAACCAACTAACCCATAGCCAGAGGCTTCAGTATAGCCTGTCTTCATACCATCAGCGCCTTCTACTTTTCCCAGTAGTGGGTTGCGGTTGCGTTGCCGTACCTTATTCCAGGTAAACTCAGGTTCTGAATAGATTTTATAAAGCTGTGGATAGGTTTTAATGATATGACGAGCCAGAACAGCAAGATCTCTCGCGGTAACCCGTTGCTGTGGGTCTGGCAGGCCTGTTGAATTGGTGAAACGTGAGTGGCTCAACCCAATCCTCTTAGCCCGTTGATTCATCAATCCCGCAAAGCCATTTTCTGAACCTGCCATACCTTCTGCAATTGCCATTGCAGCATCATTGCCGGATTGAATGATCACACCACGGATTAGATTTTCTAATTTAATATCTGAATTTAGCTTTGCGAACATGGTCGAGCCACCAGAATTTGCACCACCACGTTTCCAAACATCTTCAGAAATAGAAAATGTTGAATTAAAGGTCAATTGCCCAGTTTTCAATGCATTGAAAACGACCTCAATTGTCATCAATTTGGCCATAGATGCTGGCGGCATGAGTTGGTCTGCATTCTTTTGATAAAGGATAGAACCACTCTCAAAATCCATAACAATCGCTTGTTTTGCTTTTGTTTGAAAACTCTGAGCAGAGCTTGAGGAAGGAAGAGACGATAAAATGAACGCCAACAGGATGGCATTAAACTTTATCATATTGAAAAGGCTAGCTTTATTATTCACGCAATACTTCCTCACCGCCGTTTGAGGTAACAACTTGGGGCTATCAGCCTACACTAGGATGAGCGATGAGGAGTTTCAACCAAAACCAAGCAGTTGTTTTTACTATTGTGAATCTGGTTTAAGAATAAAGCGGTTGCGAAGCCGTAGCGCTAGGGTGCTGCCTGTGTCTTTCTTGGCTTTTAGTGCCTTAATTTCAGAAATAAATGGATCTTCTCCCTTTGGCTTGGGAGCAATGGAGCCTGTGGAGAAACTATCATATCGGCGAAGGCCAGGCTTTTTCGACTTATTTTGAGCAATCATAGGTGCATCAACGGCGTGGGATCGATAAGATGCACTTAGAAATTTTTCATCTAAACCATGTAATGGCGCCTGTTTGATATATTGCACCCGCACATTGGCGACGCCTTTGTTTTGATAGTTCAACAATTCGGCTGCACGGGCTGATAGATCAATAATCCGTTTTGAATGATAGGGACCGCGATCGTTGACGCGCACAACAATAGAGCGGCCATTGGCAAGGTTGGTTACCCGCGCGTAACTGGGTAAGGGAAATGTGGGATGGGCAGCAGAAAGGGCGTATTGGTCGTAAACTTCACCATTGGCTGTTAATCGGCCATGGAAATTAGGGCCGTACCAGGACGCCTGCCCCTTGCGATCATAGCCAAATTCTTCACGCGGCCTGTACCATTTCCCGCGGATTTTATAGGGCTTGCCGATTTGTCGGCGCCCCCCACCTTTGCGTACCTTGCGTGATGTAGTCACCCGGCGACTGGCAACAACACCATAGGTCTTGGAAGAGAACTTCGTCTTATTGTTGATATGGCCAAGGGTAGATTTGGGCACTGCCCGCGAGATAACATTTTCATTCTTGGCACTGCCACAAGCCGTTAAGATAACGGCTCCGCAAACAAGCATATGGATGGAAGTTATTTTCACTAAATCAAGCCCTGAATTATTGCCACGCAGACATCTATTAGATCCAAGCAATACGCGGGCAAACTTACGAACTCGTTAACCTGAGCTTAACATGACGGGTTTGAATTCAACTGATTGAATAAAAGCTGGATTTTCTCGAATTGACCGCTTGCAAAAGCTGCCCGAATACAGCATAGCAAAACCAACGGTGAGGTGGCCGAGCGGTTTAAGGCAGCAGTCTTGAAAACTGCCGTGCGTGGAAGCGTACCGTGGGTTCGAATCCCACCCTCACCGCCATAACCTCATTCCCCAGCCTCATTCCCCAAATCCAGCTCCACTGTCCCGCGCTTTATTGCGGATTAGCCGTGAGTTTTTTACTGCGGCTTGGCGGTGATAGACGATGGCTTGGTATTCCGGGTTAAACACCATTTCTAAAAATGCTTTTGGGCTTGGGTAACGGGCGATGAAAGCGATGTCCCATAGTTCTTTTTGGGGGCCGATGATCATGATTTGTGGATCGCCTGACCAGATGATCTCACCACCAACACCCGCGAAGATTGGCCCACTTAATTTGCCGTAAGCTGCATAGGCTTCTGCGCCAGTGGCTTTACCTCCATCTTCATATTTTGCATGATCGTGTAAGGAAACAAGATTGAGCATGTCGATGGGGTGGTCTTGGGGCAGGTCTTTAAGTGCCCTGAATATTTCCGCCGTTGGGTCGATGTAGTTTTCCATAATTATCTCCTCTTATGCGTGGATCACATTTCTTAAGCGTGGATCACGCGGCCTTGGGAATCCATAACGCTTTCGTGCATCATTTCAGAAAGAGTAGGATGGGGGAATACGGCGTTGATCAAATCTTCTTCAGTTGTTTCCAAATTCATGGCGATAACGAACCCCTGTATGAGTTCAGTCACTTCTGCCCCGACCATGTGCGCACCTATCAGTTGCCCCGTTTTGGCATCAAATATGGTTTTGACCAATCCTTCTGGTTCTCCTAGTGCGATAGCCTTACCGTTACCTGCAAAATTAAAGCGACCAATTTTAACCGCCCTACCCGCTTCCTTTGCGGCGTGCTCGGTCATGCCGACGCTGGCCACTTGCGGGTTGCAATAGGTGCAGCCGGGGATTTTTGCTTTATCCATCTTATGTGGTTTTTTGCCCGCGATTTTTTCAACGCATATCACGCCTTCATGTTCTGCTTTGTGCGCCAGCATTGGAGCGCCAGCCACATCACCAATTGCATAAATGCCTTTGATGTTGGTCGAGCCATAGTCGTCTATTGCGATGATGCCGCGATCAATTTTTACGCCTAGTTTATCTAAGCCGAGACCTTCGGAATTACCTATCACGCCAACGGCTGAAATCATTACGTCGGCAGTAATTTTCTGGATTTTACCGTCTTTTGTTTCGACATGGGCGGTTATCGTATCTTTGGCTTTTTCAACTTTTGAAATTTTTGCTTCAAGCAGGATTTTCATGCCCTGTTTTTCAAACCTTTTTTGTGCGTGTTTGGATATTTCCTCGTCTTCAACAGGCATCACATTCGGCATCAGTTCGACCACGGTAACTTCCGCACCCATGGTTCTATAGAAAGATGCAAACTCGATACCGATGGCGCCGGACCCCATCACGACAACAGATTTTGGCATGTTCTTGGGAACCATCGCGTCAAAATATGACCAGATCAAATTACCATCAGGTTCCATGCCGGGTAAGGCACGAGGACGTGCTCCGGTAGCGATAATGATATGTTTTGCGGTATAGATTCCAGACGCCAACGTGCCTTTGGGTTCTGGGTGTTGGGGCTGAACTGCCTTCTTTTTCGAGGCGCTTACCGTCACCTCACCTACTTTAGTAATTGTCGCCTCGCCCCAGATTACATCAACTTTGTTTTTCTTTAACAAAAAGCCAATTCCGCCGTTCAATTGGCCAGAAACACCACGGGAACGTTTAACGATTTTCTCGATGTCGAAGGTGAATTTTTCAACGGAAAGGCCAAAGCTATCGGCGTGTTCCATATGCCCGTAGATTTCGGCTGAACGCAACAGAGCTTTAGTTGGAATACAGCCCCAATTCAAACATATGCCACCAAGATGTTCGCGTTCTATGACGCCAACTTTCAAACCCAATTGGGAAGCTCTGATTGCTGCCACATAGCCGCCTGGGCCGCCGCCGATGATGAGAATGTCGTATGAATTATCCATTGTTTATCCTGCTATAGAGCCGCTTTTAAAAGTAGCCACTTCTCTGTTGTTGATTGCCTGTAGAATGGAACGAAAGGTTCTTCGTCATACAGCTTAAAACCCATTTGTTTGTAGAGACTCAAAGCTGATTTATTGTCATTTTCTGTGATGAGCGTAATTGCGGAAACTTGGCTTTGTTTCGCCTTTTCAAACGCAGCCGATAGTAGTTTCCTCGCGAAGCCCTGCCTTCTGTGTGCGTTGTAAACCGCTAAACCGTCCACGTACCATAATCCGTGGGCCTTCATCATCAACCGAAAACAGCCATCCAAAACCTCGTCAGTTTTAGTGCCCATACTTGCTGGTCGTTCGGTCATGTTCATTTTATACGATATGCTCATGCCGACAGTTTCGCCTTTAATTTCGGCAATGTCGGCACTTGAATATCCAAAATGTAATTTGGGGTTAGCCATTAAGGCCCGCCCATGTTCAAGAGCTGAATTAGCGGTTCCTGCAATCACGCCGCCATACCATATCCATGATGCCAAGCCGCTGCTGGCTATATCATCTAGGATAGCAAGTTCAGCGGCTTCGCTCTTTTTGGCAGCTCTGATCAGCAAGTCTTTCGTCACTGGCACTTGTCCTTCGCGCTTAGAAGCGTAATAGAAAGATCGAAATCATCAAACACACGATACATCATGCAGTTCTTCCATTCTTTTTCCAGCCTTGGTTATTCTGGAGTCATCCTTGTGCTTACTGGGCTGTTCGTCTGGGCGTTGATCTTCAACATGCTCAAATTGAATAAGCGTGGATGGGTTCCTAAGATATTCCTTTTTGTCGTAATGGCGGTGGGCGTATATTTTGTAACTTTTTACTTAGCAGAAGCCCGCAAAGAGCTCATTGATGCTGTCCGCTCCGAGGGGGGCTTAAAGCGCACCGAGAAACGTTAAACCAACATGCCAATCGGGTTTTCTATATACCCCTTAAAAGCCGCAGCTAGTTCCGCACCAAGGGCACCGTCTATTGCGCGATGATCAAAGGCGAATGTTGCGGCCATTACGGATGCTATCGCCAATTCGTCGCCGCGCACTACAGCGCGTTTTTCACCAGCGCCGATAGAGACGATGGATGCATGGGGTGGGTTTATGATGGATGTGAATTCACGCACTCCAAACATTCCGAGATTAGAAACTGCGGTGCTGCCGCCTTGGTATTCTTCTGGCTTCAGTCTTTTGTTCCGTGCTCTCCCCGCCATGTCTTTTACTTCGGCGGATATTATGGACAATGTTTTCAGTTCGGCTTGGCGAACGATAGGTGTGAACAGCCCATCCTCCACAGCAACCGCGACACCAACATCAGCGTGTTTGTGATAGATGCGGTCTGTTGATGTCCATGAGACGTTCGCCTCTGGAACGGCTTTCAACGCCATCGCCATTGCTTTCACAATGAAATCGTTGACCGAAATTTTGTAAAGCGGTTTGCCGTTTTCATCCTTTGGAGCATCTGTATTAATGCGAGCACGAGCGGCGAGAAGATTATCAATTTCGCATTCCATGGTGATGAAATAGGATGGGATGGTTTGTGAGCTTTCCAACAACCGCTCCGCTATAATCTTGCGCATACCATCGTGGGGCTTTTTCGTGATCGTATCATCGTAAAGCGCAAGCACTGCCTCATCGGACATGCCCTTAGCCATGGTGGGTGCGTTACCGTTTGCCCTAGCACCGCCACCAAGTTGTACGGCCTCAACATCAGCCTTCACTATACGGCCATGGGGGCCAGTGCCAGTAACGGATAAGAGATCTAAACCACCTTGCTCGGCAATGCGGCGTGCTAGGGGTGTTGCGAAAACGCGGGTGCCTTTGTTCGGTACCGGAGCAGCAACTGAAGCTGCCACAGGTTTTGGAACCTCTATTCCTTTGTTTACTTCGGGCGCAGGCGTGGTGACTTCCACAGTGGTAATTGGTGCCGCAGCAGATGGAATTTTAACACTCGCCGCATCTTCTCCATCTTCAATCAGAACGGCAATAACTGTGTTTACTTTTACACCTTGTGTACCTTCTGCCACTAATATTTTTGCAACAATTCCCTCGTCGATAGATTCCACTTCCATCGTGGCTTTGTCCGTTTCGATTTCGGCAATCACATCACCAGCAGATACAGTATCACCTTCTTTGACGAGCCATTTAGCAAGATTTCCCTCTTCCATGGTTGGAGAAAGGGCTGGCATTGTAATGTCGATACTCATAGATCATTGCCTCGCAGAGCTTCCATCGGTTGAAGGTATATCGGACCACTGTCTTCTGGACCATCATCAAAGGGTTCAACTGTCCAAGAGCGGCTATTTAAAATACCACTGGTTATCATGATGATGTTATCGTGCGCTGGGGTTGCATTAGCGATTGCGGAAAACATCGCTTTTTCATCAATAACAGTGTCCACGGCTTCTTCGGGATTTAAGGTGCAGTTCATCCAGCTCTCAAGGGCTTCAATAGTGATGGCTAGTTGATTTTTACCGCAGGGGATCATCACCGCACCACGATATTTATCCCATTCAGCGTGACGGGTATCCAATTGAGGAAGCGCGCTCATTTGTAACTCACCGCTTTAGCAGCTTCAACGATCTCTTCTACGCTTGGTAGGGCAAGTTTTTCGAGATTTGCCGCATAGGGCATCGGCACATCTTTTCCAGCTATCCGTATGATGGGGGCATCAAGGTAATCAAAAGCTTCTTGCATAATCTGCATACCAATTTCTGCACCGACACCCGATTGGGGAAAGCCTTCTTCGATTGTAATGCATCGGTTTGTTTTTTTGACGGAATTGATCACAGTTTCCATATCCAATGGGCGGATGGTGCGTAGATCGATAATTTCTGCATTAATGCCAATTTCAGCCAATGCCGCCGCAGCATCAGAGGCATATCGAACGCCAATCCCAAAAGTAA
>JAZGFF010000090.1:0-3027 GCA_036479095.1 Rhizobiaceae bacterium
CAACATTACGGTATCATGCATGTCTCCCTCGCCGTTACATTTTTCAGCGTACTCAGGCAGGATATCCAAGAAGGTTTCTGTCTCCCCTTTCTCCCACATATCCAAGACACGTAAATCCATTTGGCGGTTGAACTCGCTTGAGATTGTGAAGGTACCATTGTTCGCAATATAGTCGTCGTTCGCCCAAATATTATGGGAAAGGGAACCAGAAGCGATGAGGGCAACATTTGAATCGCTCTCATCAATAGCCTCTCTAATTGCCTCCCCTAATTTGCGTGAAGCCTCAAAGCTGTGCACGGTGCACCAGCCAGAAACCGAAACGACTTTCAGATCGCTTTCCGGGTTCATGTAACGCATTGGAACCAATGTGCCGTATTCCAACTCAAGTGAATCTACCTGATGCGATAGGGTGTAAACATCTTTTGCATTGGCTTTCTCGGCGATCAAATCACCAAGGGCTGCATTGCCCTCATAAGCGTAGTTCAAATCTTGGATAAATTGCGGGAACTCGTTACTGGCGTAGCAGCCTTTGAAACGGTGGTTGGCGTTGATGTGATAGGCCGAGTTTACAAGCCAGTGGGTATCAATCACGACGATCGTGTCCGCGCCCGCTTCTCTTGCGCGGCGGGCAATTTCGTAATGCCCATCGATTGCCGCCTTGCGTTTGCCTTTAAGAGCGCCCTCACGCTCAGAAAGCAACATGGTTGGAACGTGAGTACACTTTGCTGCGAGTACGAGTTTACCCATTTTCAATCCCTTTTCTTAGCTTGTGTCGGTTACTATAATAATTTTGGATCGGGTTCTAATCCCATAAGTTCGCGGCCTAAAATTTGGGCGCAAACATCATAGTCGGTGTAGGCGTGGGCGCCTGTCATATGGCTGTCGCGGAATAACCGTTGAGCTTCCTTATCCAAAAGCCAATTGTTTGCGCCGATGGCATTAAACAAGCGATCCACTGCTTCGATGCACATTTTCACGGCATAAGCTTGGTTGGTACGCCAATCTACCAGTGTCGGAGCATCGGGATACTTCTTGGCAATACCATGTTCCATATGCTCATCCCAAGTTGCTTCAAGAAAAGCACGAGCGGCGCGAACTTGCTGCGTAGATTCAGCCAACCGCATAAGGGCGGGGATGGATGCACTCGCATCAGCGCCCGTGTAGGCGCGAACGCGGTTCTTGGTGACATCACGGAAAACTTCAATCATCCGCTCAGCTACCCCCAATCCCATAGCGGCAAATCCGCTGGCAAAATAAGGGCGATAAGGGGTGTAGAAAATATCGCTGTCGGGATAAAGCCCAAAGCCTTTTGAATTGCCCGTCATCATGTCTTTGGCTTTTTGAATGCGGTGCTCGGGAACAAAGGCGTCTTTTATGTTCAAGGTTTTTGTGCCGCTGCCCTTCATCGCCATGGCATACCAATCGTCTTCAATTCCGTAGTCGGTAGCTGGAATAACAGCGAAGCAATAGTCTTTTGCACCCTCCTCATTGTCGCGAAGGAAACCGCAAATCGACCATTCAGCATGGTCGCAGCCGCTGCTCCATTTCATGTCGCCGTTGAAAATAACGCCACCATCAGTTTCTTCATACTTACCAAAGGGTGCGATAGAACTTGCTGCCGTTGCGTCGATATCATCGCCCCAAACTTCATCTTGAAGTTGTTTGGAAAACATCGCCAATTGGTGATTGTGGGTACAAAGCAGGCTGAACGCCCAAGCCGTACTGCAACAACTGCCAGCCAGTAGCGCGATACAATCGCCGAATTCTGGCAATGAAATTTCCAACCCGCCGTAGGCTTTTGGCAGGAATGCGTGATGCAGTCTTATCTTCTTGAGGAGGTCAATATTTTCCTGGGGAACCTTTCGCAGCTCTTCACAATTTTCTGCATTTGCAGCGATTTGTGGAAGAATGGTTTTCAGTTCTTCGAGCATTGGGTTGTCACGTTTCATAATTGCCTCTTGCGCCTAGCGTGTGTTTTGGTGGCGACATAATAATAGTTACCATGTTAAGTAATTTGCACCCTAAAGCTATCCCTGTCAATACAAACAGACTCCAGTCTCCTTTTTAATTATTGAATGAAGAAGCTTATTCTAGGCCAAGAAAAACGCTATGGAGTAACAAGTAGGTTCCATCGTAATGGTTTAAGGTCTCAAACTGCCTTGTACTTTTAGACAACATTATCCAATAAATTGCTGGATTTTGACCAAGCCACCAACGGATGCAAAGACCAAACAGAAAAAAAAGGCCTAAGAAGCTGAAATCATTAAGGAAATGGTGGGCGATACAAGGTTCGAACTTGTGACCCCTACAATGTCAATGTAGTGCTCTACCACTGAGCTAATCGCCCGTCCGTTGGAACGGTTTTGTTGTGCGCGAACCAAAGTTCTTGCCCATGGCGATACACCACAATATCGACGGCTACGTCAATAGTTCAATTTAGCATCGATCAAATTTCGTAAGGTAGCCTTAAGCGGCCAACATTTTTTCAACCTCATTGACCAGGTCGCGCAAATGAAACGGTTTTGATAAAACCTTCGCATCCTTCGGCGCATCTGATTCTGGATTTAGCGCCACTGCTGCAAAACCCGTGATAAACATAACCTTTAAATCAGGATCCAACTCAGTCGCACGGCGGGCGAGTTCAATACCATCCATTTCAGGCATAACGATATCCGTAAGCAACAATGTAAACGGCTCTTCGCGCAAACGCTCATAAGCGCTTGCTCCATTGTCGAAGGAAATTACGTCATAGCCAGCATTGGCCAATGCCTTTGCCAAAAACCGACGCATATCATTGTCATCTTCTGCCAACAGAATTTTATTCATATCAGTCCCATTTACTAACTGTTCAACCACAAGTGCACCCACAGGTGCGCCCAAAAGTGATCGTAATTACTTCCCAACACACCCATTCACACACCAATCAGGTAAATATCGGATAAATTTTTATAGGTTTTCCGCATCTGTTTCCAAAAAAATCAAATAGCACACTGCCAAAAATCAACATTCCCGCTGGCAAATACTAGA
>JAZGFF010000091.1:0-3599 GCA_036479095.1 Rhizobiaceae bacterium
AGCGATTCCTTGAGCTGCGAAAGCCTCATTTAATTCAAGTACATCGAAATCTGATGGTTTCAGATTCAACTGTTGGCAAAGCTTCATGGTTGCAGGAGCAGGGCCAATTCCCATTATGCGCGGCTCGACCCCCACACAGGTGCCTCCCAAGATGCGTGCAATTGGTGTGAGTCCATACTTAGTCGCGGCTGTTTTAGAAGCAATAATAAGCGCAGCAGCCCCATCATTTACCCCAGAAGCATTGCCGGCTGTTATCGTGCCGCCTTCGCGAAACGGCGTTTTCAATGAGGAAAGTTTTTCTAGGCTGGTTAGGCGCGGATGCTCATCTTTATCAAAGATGATAGGCTCTGCTTTTCTTTGAGGCAGGCTCACGGGCAAAATTTCTAATGCTAAACGGCCACTTTCCTGTGCCACGGCAGCTTTTTGTTGGCTATTGAAAGCAAAGGCATCCTGGTCCTCGCGGCTGATGTTGAATTGTTCTGCAACATTTTCACCTGTCTGGGGCATTGAATCGACGCCATATTGTTTCTTCAGTATAGGATTGATGAAACGCCAGCCTATTGTTGTATCGTAGATTTCTGCATTCCGAGAAAACGCGCTTGCAGCTTTTGGCATAACAAATGGTGCTCGCGACATGCTTTCAACCCCTCCAGCGATCATGATTTCTGCTTCACCAGATTTAATTGCCCGTGCTGAATCAATAATTGCATTCATGCCAGACCCGCAAAGACGGTTGATGGTGGCTGCGGGTATCGTCTTAGGTAGACCAGACAAGAGCACAGCCATGCGTGCAACATTGCGATTGTCTTCCCCAGCTTGGTTCGCACAGCCATAGAGTAAATCATCCACAGCTTCCCAATCAACGGATGTGTTTCTAGTCTGCAAAGCACGTAAAGGAATTGCGGCCAGGTCATCCGTACGTACGGTGGAGAGTGATCCGCCGAAGCGACCAATGGGTGTGCGGATGTAATCGCAAATGAAGGCTTCACTCATGGGATATCTTTCAGGTCACAACGCAAGTTTCATGAACTTTGTACCCGTATCATTCATCGCGCAAGAGCTGTTTTAGCAGCGCCAATAAATCATCATTCAGGTTAGCCAAGCCGCGATGGGATAAACCCTCAAGACCAATTAATGCACCATATAGAATGGCAGAATTTGATCTCGCCCGTTTAGG
The DNA here is from genome assembly GCA_036479095.1 of Rhizobiaceae bacterium. GTDB lineage: Bacteria > Pseudomonadota > Alphaproteobacteria > Rhizobiales > Rhizobiaceae > Pseudahrensia. Next base: position 1,178 of record JAZGFF010000091.1, read on the forward strand.
TTTTGTGCCATGATTGGTGAATAGCACTTCCAAATAAGTCAGCCGCTTCTTGTCCACCGCCAGAACAGTTTTTCCTGCTAATTTATCGTACCGTGCCCAATCGCGAATTGCTGTCTCAGCCAAAACCCCGCCATAGGACGCGTTATTATTTCCCGTTGCCGCATTGACCACGAACTTCAACTGTTCAGCAGGGGTGGATTTGCCATCTTCTGCTTGAGAAATTATTGCTTCAGTTGCGGATTGTTTCCAGTGGTCCAGCATCGCTTTTTTAAGGGCGGGGACATCTTTGAAGTGCCAGTAGAAAGAGCCTTTGCTTACCTTTAAATCACGGGCGATAGATTCTGCGCGAATGCCCTTTGAACCATGTTTGGTGAGAGAGCGAAATGCGGCTCCTATCCAATCCCCTACAGTAAGTGGTTTTTTAGTTTTCATATTTTACCGTACGTTGGCGTATGGACATTGGCAATAAATTCTTTTACATACGCTACCGTATGGAACAACAAGGGGTAACAAAATGAATAAGTGGATACTAAGCGTGGGCATTCTTTCTGGAATTACCTTTTTCATTCATGTCATTTTTAGGGGGTGGGATGTTCACAGCCCTTTGCTTGAGAGTGAAATCTCCCTTGAATTAAAGGCTATTGTTACAATAATTTGGCACACGGTGTCTGCACTCATTTTCATCAATACGATTGCTCTGTTTATTTCAGCGTCTCGACGTGAATTAAGCGTGCCACTAATCTCTCTTGTTTCGGCCCAATATATTGCGTTGGCTTTATTGTTCATCTTTTACGGAATTTCGAGACTTGGAACCGTGTGGCTGATGCCTCAATGGATCGTCTTCCTGCTCATCCCCGTACTTGCCTATGTTGGCTTAAGGAAACAAAACCAAATGGAGAAAACGCTATGAACCTCATTGCTTTCCTTATTTTTATTCTGCTGACGGTTATTGCCCTCCTCCATGCCTATTGGGCATTTGGTGGCCGATGGCCTGGGCATGATGAAGAGTCTTTGGTGAAAGCCGTTGTTGGGTCTAGGGGAGTAAAAATTATGCCGCCTTTCTGGCTGACCATGATTGTGGTTCCGCTCATTTTTGCCGCAGGTTACTTTCCCCTCGTTTGGGTTGGGCTGGCTCCGTCTTTTCTCTCAGCAACTTTAAACTGGCTGGCGATGATCGTGCTGATGGCCGTATTTTTGGGGCGGGGTATTTTCAGCTACACATCCTTGGCTACGAGGATGGAGTTTGAAGAACCATTCGCTACCTTAGATAAAAAATATTACGCGCCTCTTTGTTTGCTTATTGGTTTTGGCCTTGTTGTTCTGTTTTTTTCCGCATAACCCTGCGACAACCCGTAACTTGCTATCGGTTTTTGAGGCAGGCATAAGTTTCTCAAATGTTTTGAAACCTATGAAGTTAATCCGATGAAACAAATTGCCCTCGTTGTCTCCGCTATGATTCTTGGCCTAGCCTTTGGCCATTTAACGGGGGGATTGAAATTTTCTTCTGCTGTATGTTTAGCGGCTGGACTGTTTCTTGTAGTGCCGAGCCTGTTTAAATTTCAGTTGGTCGATATCGCGATTATTAAAAATCATCTGCCAAGCGTGTTCAAGAATCTCATCGTCAACTATCTAATGCTCACCGCAGCTGCTTTAGGCATTGGTTATCTGAGCCAAGATGTGGGCATTGCGGCGGCCCTCTTCTTGCTTGCTCTACTACCTGGTGGCGGCATGGTGATGATGTGGATTAAGCAAAGTGGGGCGCACGTGATGCTTGGCTTTATTTTGTTCATGCTCAACCTCGCGCTCTTACTGCCAGCAACAATAGTATTTGGTGAATTTCAAACATTTACGGCTGGCTGGTTTCCTGCCCCTGATTTGAGTAAAGTCGGCGACATTACTACAGGACGTGAAATCAAACCTTTTGCACCGTTTATGATTTTGATTGTTATTCCGTTCTTGGTTAGCCGTGTTGCTTTGAAGTTTTTCCCTATGCTGATTAAGTGGACGGGAGAGAAGCAACAGCTGATCTCTAAGGCCACCATGTTTGCAATTGTTTTTTATCTGTTCAGCTTAACGACATCCCAATTGCTGTTCCAAGTTTCGCTAACGAGCCTGCTGAAAGCTCTCGTTGCAACAGCGGCTTTTTATGTGGTTGCAGTGGCGCTTGGCAGCATCTTCACCAACAACACGGACACAGGCAAAGCCGTCTATTGGCACATTGTCACCCGTTACATAACGCTGGCACTTATCTTGGCTGTGTTCTCAATCGACAAGCTTGGAGCTTCATTCATATTGCCCATCATGATCGCGTACTTTATTCAAATAGGGGCAGCAGGATTTTTAAGTGATCGGCAGAATGCTGTATCTTAGAAGTCCGTCCTTTAGAAATCTAAGTTTGCAACACTGAGCGCATTTTCTTGGA
>JAZGFF010000092.1:0-3131 GCA_036479095.1 Rhizobiaceae bacterium
TGCCAATCGAAAAAGGAGTTTACCCCTTGCCGTTGCAGTTATACCCGCCCAATCGGGGGCCAAGAAAGCATCATGTGCTGCTTCAACAGCATGGTTTACATCCTCAACACTCGCTTCAGCCATCAGCGCCCAAGGCGCTCCTGTCGAGGGGTCAATGCTTTCAAATTGCCCTTGGCCATCTGAAAATTCACCGCCGATATAGTGTTGAAAAAGCTGCATTCGCTGTTCCTTCTCTCGCCTATTGAAAAGCAGGCATCACCTCGTTGATAAACCGTTCAAGTGAAGCTTTTTTACGTTTAAAGCTCATGGAACTGTCAATCCAGAATGAATATTCATCGTAGCCGAGCGCTTCATACTTCTTCAACCGCTCTATTACCTTTTCCGCCGTACCAATCACCAGATCACGCTCCATTGCCTCAGGGGTGTAAAATGGGTGTGCGGCAATTTCCTCGTCACTTAGAGGTTCAATCAAGCCTTGATTAATGTCCCGTTTGTTCATGAACCAAGCACCAAAATAACAATAGAATCTATTTAACTCAATCGCACCAAGCTTAGCATCCTCATCGCTGTCTGCTACATACGTGTGTTGCAGAAGCATTATTTTTGGGCGTGTCTGGTTGGGAAATTTAGTGCAGGCGTCGTTAAACTTCTCCATTAAATCGTGAACTTCTTTATCCCCATTCCATAGGGGCGTCACTTGAACATTGCAGCCGTTCGATACCGCAAATTCATGGCTGTTTGGATCACGCGCTGCAATCCAAACCGGCGGGCCATCTGCTTGTACGGGTTTGGGTGTGGAGGTGGTTTTTGGGAATTCATAAAATTCACCCTTGTGTTCGTAATCACCCTTCCAGAGTTCCTTAACAGCCAGCACAACCTCGCGCATCCGCTGCCCAGCCTCCCAGGCATCCATACCTGGCACAAGTCTTTCATATTCAAAGGAATACGCACCGCGTGCTATGCCCAGTTCAAGCCGTCCATCCGTTATAATATCAGTCATAGCGGCTTCGCCCGCCAGGCGAATTGGGTGCCAAAATGGTGCAACAACTGTACCCGTGCCAAGGCGTACATTCTTAGTATGGCGTGCCAAGTCTATGAGGTTCAACATCGGGTTGGGAGCTATGGTGAAATTCATTCCATGGTGTTCGCCAGTCCAAATTGCGTGCATCCCTCCATTGTCAGCAATTTTACACAGCTCAACAAATTCTTGATACAATTGTTGTTGGTCTTCCTCAGCGGAAATACGCTCCATGTGAGCAAACAGTGAAAACTTCATGGTCTAACTCCTAGATGCAATTGTACGCACTTCGCCGCCAATTTGATTGCCCGTGTATACCCCAAAATTACCCATCATGCTTTCTTGGGCAAACCGTTTCAACATCGTGCGAATTGCTGGGTCTGAGATATTGGAAAGTGTCGTGGCAGACAATTTTATAAACTCACCCCTTGAAACGCTCTCTCCATTTGCTTGGCATAAAAATGAAATGTGTTGTGTTTCATTTGGTTCATCTTCGTAAACAGAATAGATGAACCCGGGTTCTGCGGATACACCACTACGAGTAATTAACTGCAGAAGGGCAGCACGTGTTCCGTTTTGACCAACTGGCATCTGGGGTAATGTCAGATGCCCCTCACCATGCTCGATAAGCAAAACCTTACCATTGGATTCAATTAAAGCTGAAACCACGAGCTTACTTCTAGTGCTTAACCCCTCAGCTTCAATTGCTGGAGTGACATAGGCTCCTCGAGCATACCCCAAACCCGGATGCGAGCTATTTTCAAACGCTTCTACTTTGCCAATTAAGATCAGATGGTCACCGGCTTTAACGGTCTTAAACATCGAACAATCGAACCACGCAGACACGCCTTCAAACACAGGATACCCATACGGGCCATTTTTCCATTCAACCGCGGCAAATCGGTTTTCTACTTTACTGGCAAATGTGTTGGAAACATCAATTTGCGACTCTGATAAAATATTTACCGCAAAGCCTTTTGCATTGTGAAAGGCTTTATAATTTCCAGAACTGTTTGCAACGCAAGCCAGCACTAAGGGTGGGTCGAGAGAAACGGAGCTAAAAGAATTTGCGGTAAATCCCAATGGATTGCCTTCAGCGTCATGAGTCGTAATTACAGTTACCCCCGTCATGAAGGCACCAAAAGCATTTCGCAGTGCCCGGGGATCAACAATTTCTTGCTTCTTTGAGGGCGTCTTCAACCAATCTTCAAGAGCGGCATTCACTTGCTCCGGTGCCGTCAAATTGACCATATGACGGTGACCGCTGATGACAACATATCTACCGTTTACTGCGGCCCGTGCCATAGCCTTTGACATAGCGGGACTTGAATTCAAATCCCCGTCACCGGTAAGCGCCAAAAGTGGGCAACTAATTTTGTGAAATTGATCGGCAAAGGTAGCATCACCACGGGCAAATGCGCTGTATGAAATTGCATAGGCTTCACGATCCATTGAAGACAGCCAGCCAGATACTCGCTCACGCGTATTTTGATCCGATACACTATCGCCAAACCAACGCGTTAGCGGTGTTTCAAGGTCGATTGTACCCGCGCTTATTTGTTCCGCACGGGCTTCAACAGCAGTGCGGGCTATTGCCGATCTTTGATACACACCATTGAGCAGGGCTACCCGCGCCACCATTTCCGGATATGTTATCGCATATCCAGCAGACACCAGCGCCCCCATGGAATGCCCAGCTAAACTGACTGGCCCGGTGTTGATTGCCTTTAAAGCGGCATGCAACCACTCAATAAAATCGGGCAATTGGCTACCAGTGGGCAAGGGATCACTTTCCCCGTGTCCTGGCATATCAATAGAGATAACACGGCGGCTCTTTGAAAGCGCATCAATTTGCGGAGCCCAAGCCGCGGATTGCATTCCCACCCCATGGATTAAAACCACGGGTTCTCCTACTCCGGCTTCGCTAAAAGCAATTTTACCAAAGGGCTTAGACAGCTGCAGGATTGTCAACGTCATGGCCGAGATCCTTCAAATCCTGATAACGATCACCGATGCGATGATGTGGCCGCCCACCAATGGAGGCGCCAAGGGCGATGACTATCTCATCTGGAGCGGGGGCATCTGCAACCTGCAACTGGATGGTAAGATAGTG
>JAZGFF010000093.1:0-9633 GCA_036479095.1 Rhizobiaceae bacterium
TTTGTTTATTTGAATCTTCATCTTTGAATTTAGAAAGATCAGCGTCAAATTCAACCCGTTCTTCCCCTGCCAAAATTACAAATCGTTTTCCCCTTGCCCTACCAATCAAGGTCAGCCCTGCCTTGCGTGCCAGCTCTACACCCCAGGCCGTAAAACCAGAGCGGGAGACTAGGATGGGAATACCCATCATCACGGTTTTGATCACCATTTCGCTGGTTAATCTACCCGTTGTGTAGAAGATTTTATTTTCGGCTTTTGCTTTGTTTACGGCCATCCATCCGGCAATTTTATCAACCGCATTATGGCGCCCCACATCCTCCATATAAACTAAAGCACGATCCTGTTCGCACAAAACGCATCCATGGATTGCCCCTACCTCAAGATAAAGGCTTGGGGTTAGGTTGATTTGCTTTGTTAAGGAGAGCAGCCAGGAGGTTTTGATTTGCGCTGAACTTTCCAATTTCACATCGTCAAAAGCATCAATCACGTCGGCAAATATAGTGCCTTGGGCGCAGCCGGAGGTTCGTATTTTCTTCTTCATTTTCTCTTCAAAATGAGTTTCGATATCGGTGCGAACCACAACCACCCCCAGCTCATCGTCATAATCTATCTTGCGTATTGGATCGTTAGGCTTCAGCATGTTTTGGTTTATGAGGTAGCCCAGAGCAAGTAATTCAGGATGGTCACCGATCGTCATCATGGTGACAATCTCTTGGCTGTTCAGATAAAGGGTCAAGGGGCGTTCAGTAATCACCCGCATATCAACGGGCTGCCCTTCTTGATTAATGCCAGTAACAGCAGCCGAAAGACTTTCGTCTTTAGGGTCGGGGCCAAGAAGTAGGTTTGATCTCTCGCTCATAAATTTATCTTAGACTGATACATGCACAGCATCAAAGTTGTTGTTTCGATGTTTTCCAAAACATCAAAGCAGCGATGAGGGAACCTGCCAAGGTCGATAAAAACATAATGATATAGAGGGGCATGGCTTGATTTTCAGCACTGATCAGAGAGCTTGAAAGGCCTGCAAGTGCCGCACCGCCAGCCATCGATATAGCGCCAGCTAAGCCAGAGGCCGAGCCAGAAAGCTCTGGGCGAACGCTCACCGCTCCGGCATTGGCATTGGGTAAGGTCATCCCATTCCCAAGGCCAACGAGAATCATGGGCCCAAACAAATAGGCGGCAATGGGCGTAAAACCTCCCATTAAAAGAAGTGTCAATGCAACGCCAACTGAGGACACCAAACCGCCGTAAAGCATCATAGGCTCAATGCCTAATTTTTCAGAAAAGCGACCAGAAATATAATTGCCAAACATATAGCCAAAAGCAACGGAACCAATGCTAAGCCCTAAACTTGAAGGGTTCATGTCAAGTATTTCGGTGCCAACAAAGGGGGCTCCCCCTAAGAATGCGAAGAATGCACCAGAGCATAGGGTCGCGCATAGGATGTAACCCCAAAGGACAGGCTCCTTTAGCAATGCTAGATAATCTGAAAACTGAATAGAAATTGAAATACGGCGTGGCGGGTGGGTTTCCCCCAGGTCAAAATATACCAATAATAGCAGGGGTAAGGCTACCAAGAACAAGACGACAAAAGTTGCACGCCAACCAAATTGATCACCGATGTACCCCCCAATTGCTGGTGATAGCATAGGGATAACGGCCATCGCCATTGTTACATAGCCAATCATGCTTGCCGATTTTTTACGCTCATAAAGGTCGCGGATTATGGCGCGACTTAGCACCAAGGAGGCAGCAGAGGCTGATTGGAGAACGCGGCCAATCAGCAGAACTTCAATGGAGGGGGAAAAGATACAAATCAGGGTGGCGGCCAAAAATACGATATAGGAAATAAGCAATATTGGGCGGCGGCCATAGCGGTCAGACAGGGGGCCAATGATCAATTGCACAATAGCCATCGATGCAAGAAAGATCGTCAACACATATTGAACAACCGATTGTGGGACATTCATATCCGCCCCGATTTCAGGAAGTACGGGCAAGAAAATACTCATCGCCATCACCGACATTCCCGCGATGAGCACTAGGGTCGTGATCCTTGGTGGCGTCGTCGCTCCGCGCCAATTTTTCTGTGTGGAGGGTTGTTTTGACATAATTACTCGACAGTTGCTTCCCCTGTTGATACGCCCGTTCGAGTGCAAGCGCCAGTGTTAAAATCCGAAGATTTAGGTTGGTTTTTGCGAGGCGGTTTTAGCGATCACCCGTTCGCGATAAAAACTAAATAAGCCGCTCCCAACCACAATCAGCGCGCCAATAATTTCGATCACAAGGGGCACGTCGCCAAATACAAAATATCCAAGTAATAGGGCCCAGATAAGGGCAGAGTATCGGAACACCGAAATGAAACCAACGTCTCCCACGCGCATGGCTTGAATGGAGAATATATAGCCAACAACGATAATCCCAGATGCCCCCAACAGATGAATAAGATGGGATTGCTCCATCGGTTGCCATGTTTCAAACTGGCTGCCAATCGCCCCCATTGTTAATGTCGAGATAGCTGTTAGCAGGCTGATCAACAAAGAGGGGGTGGAGGAGGGTAAGCTTCGCGTAGCAATGTCACGTAATGTCACAAATACGGTGGCAGCGAGTGCATAAATTGCAAACACGTTGAAATCAGCGGCTCCTGGTCGGATGATAATCAACACTCCAATGAGGCCTAAAATGATGGCTCCATAGCGCCGCCAGCCTACCTTTTCACCCAAGAATACAGCAGCAGATAGGGTGATGGTGAGAGGTAACACTTGCAATACAGCGGTAACATTTGCGATTGGCATGTGGCGGAGCGCTTCGAGAAAGAAGTATGTGCTCATCACCTCGCCAAGGATCCGCCAAAGCACCATCTTGTGTTTCAAAGCATGAACAATGCCCTGTTCTGTCTTGAATGCTCCCATAAACCAGCACAGTAGAAAAATCAGTACGGCTGCGAATAAACCGCGTAGGAAGATAGATTGGAAAAGCGGCAGATCAACCAAAACCAATTTCATGAAAACATCATTGATGACGTAACCGGCCATCGAAAGCATCATGAATAGGGCGCCTAGGGCATTAGAACTTATACGGCTCATGGGTTTGCATTTCCATGTATGTAAGAAAAATCCACGGTCAATTTAGAATACGATCGCGAAGGGCGTAGAGATCGGGAAAGCACTTTAGTTTAAGGGCGCGCTCGAGAAACTCCACCCCGGAAGACCCTCCCGTACCAGACTGTCCGCCGATTATCCGCTCCACAGTTCGCACATGGCTAAAGCGCCATTGTTGGAAAAGTGTTTCCATGTCCATGAGGCTTTCTCCCAGATTATATAAAGCCCAATGCGCATCAGGTTTAGTGTAAATCGTGTGCCAAATATCAACAATGCGCGGGTCGGAAAGATAGGACTGACTTTTATCTCGGTTGAGAAGATCATCATCGACGGGAAAACCATTGCGAGCAAGAAGATGAATCACGCAATCGTAAATCGAGGGCTTGGCCAATTCTGCATTTAGCTTCTCAATCACTTCTGGATCGTGCTTGTGCACTGCAAGGTAAGAGTTATCACGATTACCCATGGCGTATTCAACCAAACGGTATCCCCAGCTTTGAAAGCCTGAGGATTGGCCTAAAGAATCACGAAAATCTTTATAATCTGTGGGAGTCATTGTCAGCAAAACTTTCCACGAATTGATCAGTTGTTCTTGGATGGTTTTTACACGCCCGATGGTCTTGATGGTGCGATTCAGGTCATCTTTTTGAATCAGGGAGCGTATTTCTCCCAATTCTGAATAGGCAAGTTTAAGCCACAGTTCAGAGATTTGGTGGATCATGATGAACAGTAATTCATCCCGTTGAGGCGGTGTGGTGAACGTATTTTGAATGTTGAGCAACACGTCGAGTTGGAGAAAGTCGGAATAGGTTTCTCGCGTCTTAGATTTTCCAAACTCGCGGTGGATAGTTTTTTCTAAATCTCTTTTCGGGGCTTTGTCTTTACTCATGTTGAATCGCTTCATAACAAGGATATTTCCTATCCTTGCTATGCCTAAGTTTCAAAGAAGACAATAAAAAATGCGACCCGTTGAGACGAGCCGCATTTGATGAATTCGGTTTGGGGCGTTATTTATTTACGAACGATAACCCGTGACCCGACTTTTACCCGTTGATAAAGATCGCTAACATCATCATTGGCCATACGGATACAACCGGATGACATAGCCTTGCCGATTGTCCAGGGCTGGTTTGTGCCATGAATCCGATAGATGGTTGAGCCGATATACATGGCGCGTGCGCCTAATGGGTTATCTGGGCCGCCAGCATAAAAGGATTTCAGTTTAACACCGGTTTGTTTTTTTACTCTGGTAATCATTTCGGCTGGGGGCCTCCAATCGGGCCATTCTGCCTTACGTGTTACATTGTGCTTACCTGACCATTGGAAACCATCACGTCCCACACCCACACCGTATTTAATTGCGCGACCTGACTTGGTTACGTAATAAAGTCGGCGTTCGCCGGTATCGATAATGATGGTTCCTGCAGTGTATTTCTTGTCAATTCTTACACTGCGCTTACGGATCGGAGATTTGTTTGATCTGTAACGGCGAACTGGCTTGGAACCTTTTCTCCAACGCATTTCAGCATAATCATACCATTGCTCTCGGCTTTTCGCCGAAACAGCTGCGGTTTGCATGAAAGTTGTAGTGAATGCAGCCGCAATGATCGTCATTGTGAGGCGTGATATCCGATTGGTGTATTTCATTCTTGAGAATTCCTCTTTCAAACTAGCCCCGGAGCAGTTTTAAATAATAGACACAGGCGATAACGTAACGCAGACATAGCGTCGAATCGTGCCCATTGAAGCATCATTATATACAAAAAGATGATTAATGCTTCCCAAATTATTGTGATCATAGGATCAGCCGAGGTTGAGCTCGGCGAAAAAGTCATTGCCTTTGTCATCGATTACGATGAATGCAGGAAAATCTTTCACTTCAATTTTCCAAATCGCTTCCATTCCCAATTCAGGATACTCGAGCACCTCGACCTTTGTAATACAATCTTGCGCCAATCGCGCTGCCGGTCCGCCAATCGAGCCAAGGTAGAAGCCGCCGTGCTGTTTACAGGCCTCGCGCACTTGTCTGGAGCGGTTGCCCTTCGCCAGCATTACCATTGATCCGCCGAAAGATTGGAATTGATCAACGAAAGAATCCATTCTGCCAGCCGTTGTTGGTCCAAAGGAACCAGAAGCCATGCCAGTTGGTGTTTTGGCTGGGCCTGCGTAATAAACTGGGTGATCTTTCATGTATTGGGGCATTTCGCCCCCGTCCTCTAGCAGGCTGCGAATTTTAGAATGGGCAAGATCACGGGCCACGATGATGGTGCCGTTGAGCGCAAGCCTGGTCTTGACGGGGTGTTTGGATAGTTCTTCAAGGATACTTTCCATGGGCTGCTGCAAATCGATAGCAACCACATTGCCTTCAAACTCTTTTTCATCCACTTCAGGCATATATTTCGCGGGCTCTGTCTCGAGAGCCTCAAGGAAGATGCCTTCTTTCGTAATTTTGCCCATTGCTTGTCTGTCAGCTGAGCAGGAAACCCCAAGACCGATGGGCAGCGAAGCGCCATGTCGGGGGAGGCGAATAACGCGCACGTCATGGCAGAAATATTTCCCGCCAAATTGGGCTCCAACCCCCATGTTCTGGGTAATTTTATGAATTTCCTCTTCCATTTCCAAATCGCGAAATGCATGCCCAAGCTCAGAGCCTTTGACCGGCAGAGCATCTAAATACTTCGTCGAGGCCATTTTAACAGTTTTCAAAACCTGTTCTGCCGAGGTGCCGCCAATCACGATTGCAAGGTGATAAGGCGGGCAGGCGGCAGTTCCCAGGGTGAGGATTTTTTCGCTTAGAAACTCGATCATCCTATCATGGGTAAGGAGTGAGGGACTGCCTTGATAAAAAAAGGTTTTGTTGGCGGAGCCGCCACCCTTGGCAATGAATTGGAATTTGTAAGTATCACTGCCCTGAGAGTAAATATCGATTTGGGCTGGTAGATTGTTTTTAGTGTTGACCTCTTCAAACATGGAAAGGGGTGCCAGTTGTGAATAACGCAGGTTCTTCTTGTAGTAAGCATCCATAATGCCTTGGCTGACTGATTCTTCGTCTTCCCCGTTCGTCAGTACAGCTCGGCCTCGTTTGCCCATGACGATTGCGGTGCCCGTATCTTGGCACATCGGTAACACTCCACCAGCCGCTATGTTTGCATTTTTAAGCAGATCATAGGCTACAAAGCGGTCGTTTTGTGTGGCCTCTGGGTCTTCTAAAATAGCCGCCAGTTGTTGCAAGTGACCGGGGCGCAGCAGGTGGTTGATGTCCATAAAGGCCTGTTCGGTAAGGAGCCGTATGCCCTCAGGCTCGACTTTTAAGAAATCATCGTTGCCGACACGGGTGGTCGAGACAAAATCTGAGCTGAGCTTGCGATAGGGCGTTTTGTCTTCCCCTAAGGGAAACATTTCCACATGGGCGTTGCCTTGTTTGCTGGTTGGGCTTGATGACATGGTAATAAATCTCAACTGTTGTCTTACCCACCCTATGTAACGCTCACTTTAAAGGGCTTCAAGCCTTGAGTGTGGTCTTACTCTGGTAGTATGGTTTGAAATATAATCACAGCATGACCAATCATGGCGATTGACATCTCTTGAGTGTCAATTTACGTGACGTAAAGGAAGTTACTGCCCGTATCTTCCAAATGGGGCTTTCAATGGCAGAAGAATTGATCAAAATCACAAGCCAGTTAAAAATGCTGGATGAGGCCGATTCTGGGTTTGCCATGCGGAGTGCTGTGGCTTCTTTCTTGTTTCTGGTGATGCCCGTTGATGGGGAGACACACCCCAAAGAATATGACCGCCTGAAGCGCATTCTCAGCGACGATTTTGAGATTGACGAGGAAACAACCTTACAACTCATTCACAATGTTGAAACAAGCAAAGCGGATGGATCTGAAATGGTGGTAACAGCGAGTATCTTGAAGGCAGGATTGACGAAAAGCCAGCTGCTAACCCTTGTCTCCCATATGTGGGAAATGGTCTTTGCCGATGGTGTTATGCATGAATCTGAGGTTTGTTTGATTGAACGGGTTGCCGATCTTCTTGAACTAACACCAGCAGAAGTTTCTAGTGTTATGACTAATTAAAATAATTTATCACTATATTTTCAGCAGCTTGTTCCAATTTATTAAAGTGATTAATTATCGTTGTGGCTTGCATTTCGTGCACGGGTTTATCTGGGTAGCCAAAATCGACAACGATTGAAGGAATGTTCGCTCCGTTGGCCGCCATGATATCATTGGTCGTATCTCCAACCATAATGGAACGTTCGGGTGTTCCGCCTGCAAGTTTTATCGTTTCAATGAGATGGGCAGGATCAGGCTTCTTAAAGGCAAAGCTATCTCCACCAGTAATGGTGGCGAAGCGATCCACTTCTCCCATCAGGGTGATGATTTGGCGGGCATATCTTTCATATTTGTTCGTGCAGATCGCCAGCACCCATCCCTTTGAAGCTAGGCTGTCCAGTGTTTTTAGCGCTCCTTCATAAAACACGGTGTGATCGGCGATGTGCTTCTGATAATGATTCAAAAAGTGAGGCAACAACGCATCTGCTCGCTGGTTGCTGAGTGATTTTCCATCAAGTTGGTAAGCCCGTTCAAGCATTTTCATTGCCCCAAAGCCAACGACATGACCAATATCGGCTTGGGTAACTGGCGGGATGTTATCGAGGGCAGTTGTGCGATTGATCGCCGGGACCAGATCGCGGATACTATCGATTAAGGTGCCATCCAGATCGAAAACCATCGTTTTTTGTGGCTGTTTCATGCTTGATCCAAATTGTTCATCAGTATTTTGGGTAAGCCAAGTTACCGGTAAAGAAAACCCCTACTTTCTTCGAGGATCGATCAGTTAATGGTTGGCTGGGGGTACCTTAGCATGGTAACGAGCTGCTGTGATTTATTTTAAGTGCGGATTGCTATGTCTGATTCATTGAAAACCCAAGTTGGCATTGCGGTGATGGAATTTGTCAAGGACGGTATGAAATTGGGTATTGGTACAGGCTCCACTGCGGAAGCCTTCATACGTGTTCTTGCGCCCGCGGTAAAAAGTGGTTTGGATATAATAGGGGTACCAACTTCGATCAGAACTGCGAAATTGTGTGAAGAGCTTGGCATACCGCTTACAACTCTTGAGCAAACCCCAGAACTAGACTTAACGATTGATGGAGCTGATGAGATCGATCCTGCATTAAACCTAATCAAAGGTGGTGGAGCGGCTTTGCTACGGGAAAAAATTGTTGCCGCAGCTTCAAAAGAAATGCTTGTGATTGCTGATGAAAGCAAGTTAGTAGAAACGCTGGGGCAATATCCCCTACCGATTGAAGTAAACCGATTTGGCCTGGCGGCAACTACAATACTTATTGAACGTACCAGTGCTGAGATGGGTGTTCATGGCGTTATAAAATTGCGCCTTGAAAATAATGGCGAACCATTAGTAACGGATGGGGGACATCTGTTACTGGACGCATCTTTTGGCCGCATTGCTGATCCAGTAGCACTTGCACCAGCGTTGAATGCTGTGCCAGGTGTTGTTGAACATGGAATATTCACTGGGCTCGCGGATCGTGCAATCATTGCTGGAACCAACGGTATTCAAATCATAGAACCGGTTTAAAACCCGAAAAGTAATTTCAAATTTTGTGGCGGTATGCCATGCTATACTTATGTAAAACAGGAGCCGTCAATATAATGTTTCTTAAAATCTCCAAAGCCATTTTTGTTCTTACTGTCCTGATGATGACAGTTGGTAATCATGAAGTTTTTGCTCAAGAAGCCACTGCCTCGCATCTGGCAGCTGCGCGTACAGCCCTTTCTGCTACGAAAGCAACTGAATCCTTCGATTCTATTTTGATTAATTCGTCAGCACAGCTAAAAAACAGATTAACCGCTAAAGACCCTAATAAAGCTGATTTGATTTCATCAATTGTCGATGAAGAAGCTTTGGCGTTGGCCGCACGCCGTGGTGATTTGGAAGGGGAATCAGCACGTTTGTTTACCAGAGAGTTCAACGAAGATGAGTTGGTTCAAATCGCAAACTTCTTTAACTCAGACGCTGGTAAAAAGTATTTAGATGCAACCCCGAAGCTTGCTCAAGAATTGAGTAAATCTGCCCGTATTTGGGCAAACGGAATTAACCGTGATATGAATGAGAACGTCAACAAACGTTTGGAAGTGCCAAATAATTAGGCCGTCTGCGCCTGTTCACTCTTTGCTATATTTATTCTAACAATTGCTGGAAAGTACATGGATTTCGACTTTGATCTGTTTGTGATTGGAGGTGGTTCTGGGGGCGTGCGTGCTGCCAACCGCACGGCTGCCTTAGGTAAAAGGGTCGGCATTGCAGAGGAGAGCCGTTATGGCGGCACCTGTGTCATTAGGGGGTGCGTTCCCAAAAAACTGTACGTTTACGCCTCAACCTATCAAGAACACTTTGAAGATGCTGCTGGGTACGGTTGGAACGTTGGCGAGAGTTCCTTTGATTGGTCAAAACTTGTTGCAAATAAAGAAGCGGAAATTACGCGACTTGAAGGTTTTTACCT
>JAZGFF010000094.1:0-9662 GCA_036479095.1 Rhizobiaceae bacterium
CGGATTCGATGGCTTGGCATTTTGGTATTTGCCAGCCCATCGAGCGAACTTAGGATCAGTGCCGCAGGGTTGAAAAGCCAGCCTGCCTGACCGTGTTCACGGGTTCTTTTAAACGAGGACTTAGCCAGTAAGTGGTGTGTGGATGGAAAGTGGAACGATAAACAATGCCGGGGCAGAGCCTAGAAGCAACGCCGTTATTTTTATTAAAAGCTTTGTTGGCGGTGCCAATGGGCTCTGCCGTCCCCAACTGGGGGCAGAATGATGTTTACTCTAGCGGCTTCCGTTTGGAGGGTCTTTGCTTGTTTTTTATCAACGGTTGCCAATCCTCAGCTAGGTTTATCCTTCGCTAATGCGTTCAATATTTGCGCCAACGGCAGAGAGCTTATCTTCGAGTAATTCAAAACCCCGATCTAAGTGATAGACACGGTTCACAACGGTTTCTCCATCCGCCACCAAACCTGCAATCACCAAAGACATGGAGGCGCGTAAATCGGTTGCCATTACTGGGGCTCCTGAAAGCCGATCAACTCCGGTCACTGTTGCTGTTTGTCCCTCGATGGAAATGTTTGCACCAAGACGGGCTAGCTCTTGAACGTGCATGAAACGATTCTCAAAAATCGTTTCGGTAATATGGCTAACCCCGTTTGCACGGGTAACGAGCGCCATATATTGGGCTTGTAAATCGGTGGGAAACCCAGGAAATGGGTCAGTGGTAAAATCGATGGGTAGAATATCGCCATCCTTACGGCTGATACGGATACCATCATTTTCTTGGCTAACCAACGTACCCGTTTGTTCCAGCACATCAAGGGCAACTCGAAGGAGAGATTCTTGCGCTCCTTGCAGCAACACATCGCCGCCAGTCATGGCAACGCAGGCGGCAAATGTACCTGTCTCAATTCGGTCTGGTAGAACTTCATGGGTGGCGCCATGCAAAGATGTCACCCCTTTGATCGTCACGGTTGAAGTGCCAATTCCTGAAATCTTTGCACCCATTGCGATGAGGCACTTGGCCAGATCAACCACTTCTGGTTCACGAGCCGCATTATGAATTACGGTTTCACCATTGGCCAAGCTTGCGGCCATCAGCATAACATGGGTGGCACCAACAGAAACTTTGGGGAATGTATATTCGCAGCCTTTCAAGCCACCAGAAGGTGCTTTAGCATTCACATAACCGCTATCAATTTCAATCGTGGCGCCGAGGGCTTCGAGGCTTTCTATGAATAGATCAATCGGGCGTGTGCCGATTGCACAACCGCCTGGAAGAGAAACACAAGCCTCCCCACATCGCGCTAGAAGCGGGCCGATAACCCAAAAACTGGCACGCATACGGCGCACCAAATCGTAAGGAGCAGTTGTATCAACAATCTCGCTGGCTTGGAATTCGATGCGTCGCCCGGTCGTTGCCTTATCACCGGTGCGTTTGCCCTTGATGCGAACATCGGTTCCATGGTTGGAAAGAATATCCTTCAAGGCTTCTACATCAGCCAAGCGAGGCATGTTCTCTAGGGTCAAAGCTTCACTGGTCAATAGCGAAGCGATCATCAAAGGTAATGCCGCATTCTTAGCACCTGAAATTGGTATGACCCCGTTAAGTCTACCGTTCCCGCGAATGATTATCTTGTCCATGGGACAGTTCCTTATTGTCGTTTGACAGAGCTGCAATATTTACACCCTACCGGATGAACCCTCATTCCCGGGAGCGCAAAACGCCTATCAAATTAGATTGATTTCAAGTGTCATAGATGAAAGAGAGGAATGCAGCAAGAATATGGTTAGAACAGTCTTAACAACCGTTATTGTGCTGTAAAACTAATCGATAATATATTTATTCCACGTCAGGAACTGGGGGAGGTTCGCGTAAGGCTCGCGCCTTCTGCTTACGGCGTTTCAAATTGTCGCGAAGATTCTGCTTTAATCTCGTTTCCCGCGCAGCCCGCTGTACTGGATCACCGCTACCCTTGTTGGGTTTACTTGATTGATCTTCGTTGTTTTCCATAAGCAAACTATCTGCCACGCT
The DNA here is from genome assembly GCA_036479095.1 of Rhizobiaceae bacterium. GTDB lineage: Bacteria > Pseudomonadota > Alphaproteobacteria > Rhizobiales > Rhizobiaceae > Pseudahrensia. The sequence goes on from JAZGFF010000094.1 coordinate 2,024, forward strand.
TTGCTGTCGATATCCAGCCCAATTGACGCTTGCAAGACCACTCTTCCTGTGGCAAAGCCTGTCCGTCGGTACAATATCGATTTAAGCTGTTGTAGCTCAGGGGTAGAGCACTTCATTGGTAATGAAGAGGTCGGAGGTTCAATTCCTCTCAACAGCACCATTCCCCCTCTCTCAACTCTATGGTATAATCCCCTTAATTTATGAGAAGGGGCGAGATGAAAACTAACGTTGTAATTATTGGTGGTGGGCCTTCTGGTCTTTTGCTTTCCCAGCTTTTGGATTTACAGGGCATTGATAATATTGTTTTAGAAAAACACACACGCGAATATGTGCTTAGTCGTATTCGCGCTGGTGTTTTGGAACGCGGTTTTACCGACTTGATGCGAGAAGCCCAGTGTGGTGAACGCATGGATCGAGAAGGGGAAATTCATGATGGGTTTGATATTGCCCATGAGGGTATCTGCGATAGAGTTGATTTAGCTAAATTAACGGGTGGTAAATCAGTCATGATCTATGGCCAAACCGAGTTGACCCGCGATCTTTATGAAGCTCGCGAAAAAGCCAATGGTAAAGTCATTCATCAAGCCAAAGATGTTACCCCGCACGCGGTAAAAACCGATGCCCCATACATAACCTATGAGCTTGATGACGAGCATTTACGAATTGATTGTGATTACATTATTGGTGCTGATGGCTATCACGGGGTTAGTCGTAAATCGATACCAGGTGATGTATTGAAAGAATACGAGCGGGTTTTTCCCTTTGGCTGGCTAGGGGTTTTATCTGAAACCAAACCGGTTTCACCAGAATTGATTTATGCTAAACACCCACGCGGATTTGCCCTTTGCTCTTTACGCTCTCAAGTATTGAGCCGCTATTATATTCAAGTTCCTCTCACCGATCGTGTTGAAGATTGGTCTGATGAAGCTTTTTGGGAGGAGTTAAAAAAGCGCCTGCCTCATGATGTTTCTGCCAAACTTGAAACGGGCCCTTCCCTTGAAAAAAGTATTGCGCCGCTGCGCAGCTTTGTTGCTGAACCCATGCGATATGGCAATCTATTTCTCGCTGGTGATGCAGCGCACATCGTTCCACCAACTGGTGCAAAAGGTTTGAACAGTGCAGCGTCTGACATCTATTATCTTTACCACGCGATGGTTGACCACTATCAAAACGGCGACGATGCTGGGCTGGAAAACTACTCACAAAAAGCGCTGGCACGGGTGTGGAAAGCGCAACGTTTTTCCTGGTGGATGACGAACCTATTGCACACTTTTCCTGAAAATATCGCCTTTGAAAATAAACTACAACAAACAAACTTGGAATATCTTTTCTCATCTAAAAATGCCCTAGGGTCGCTGGCCGAAAACTATGTCGGGCTTCCCTACTAACCCAAAAACTTCCCTAATTGGGTGCCGAATACTGCCCTACAATGCGGGGGTAGTTAACATGGTAACTAAATTTACACGAGAGCCCTAAGGCGAGATAAGAAATGAGACGGCTAGTTCTCGCTGCACGTCATTTTCTTAACCAATAATTAGAGCAAAATTCCAGCCGCAATTAGCGCTTGGCCGCCCCAATAGGAAAACCACAACACTGGGGCCGTTACCTTCAATATTGGATTTCCCTTTTCAATGATAAACAGTTCATGGGCAAGAATTGAATCTGAAATAATAAACAAAAGGGCGCCGAACATTGTCAGATATAGGGGCCAACTGAACTGCAGTGTAAGGGTGGCTAAACCCATGCAAAAAATAACAAATATATAGAGTAAAACTGGCACCTTCAAACTACCCAATCTTGGGATTAGCTTATGCCCCATATAGAAGGTGTAAAGCACCATCAAGATGGCCGTTATCATCCGCCAAGGCGCGACTGTGATGTGCTCTATCCCCTGCCCTAAACTCAGAAATAACATCACAAAACAGATATGCCCAACCAAAAATGCACCCAGACCGGGGAGGAAGCCTTTTTCGTCTCTCAGCGATAAAAAACCGTCGCCAATCGCACCAAATCCCAAAGCAATTGTAAGCAGCAGAGGGCCACCATGAAGAGCTGATATTAATGCGAGTGCTAAGGTTGATAGGACTTTGATAATTGTGCGGCTAGTGGAAGGCTGCATCAATGTGAAATGCAGCCCATAACTTAGTGCTGTAGTGAACGAAATTAAGATCAGCCAATTTAAAAAAATACTTATTCGTATTCCGGTCTATTGGGATCTGTTATCCCATCTTGCACATCATCACTAGGTTCATCGGTCGTCGTTGCCGGATCCTCGAACTTATCTTGCCCTGATGCTTTGCTGCCTCCTTCAGTTATATCAAAAGGATTTACAGCAGGGCCATTTGGCTCAGAGCGCAAGAAGAAATTCAGATATTCACGCATCGCATCGGTAACTCTAAATGGGCCGATTGGAGCGCTACCACTGGAAGGGGTGAACACAGCAAAATCAGTCTTCGTAATTCTCACCGATCCAGCCGCATTAGTAATCTCGATCAAACCCACTTTATCTAGGGTATTGCTCCCCCGACCCGGACCGCGAAGTATGATCAAACTGGCTTGGCTAAAATTTGAACCTCCAGTTGCAATGCCGCCCAGTTGAGCCAGTGCTACAGCATCTTCACCGACAATTCCCTCAAAGAACGTGCCTCGGATACCGATCGTTGCCGATGGGGTAGAAACACTTGCATTGGTTGGGTTGTTCTTGCCAATACGCCCACTCATAAATCGAAAGGCACCCTTCGCAACTTTAGCGCTTATCTGCCCTGAAGAGCTACTGGGGTCATAGACGAATTTATCAATCACCATTTCGCAATTCTGCCCAACAGTAAATGTTGATCGATCAAGTAACAGAATTTGAAGGGCACTATCATCCTTAGTGACGACTTTGTCTTGCAGCTTGATCGCATCACGCACTTTCGCCTTACGCTCGGCGCCACTAGTGGAGACGAAGACCTTTCCGCGTACAGCAGAACTGGTTCCAACGACGGGAGCCGCCAAGGCAGTAGTTGTGAACAACTGCACAGGTCCTGTGCCAATGATTGCCGTAGCTATGATTAGACTACGAAGATGGAGGCGTATTTTCATGGCATCACCTCCTAAAATGAAATTCGTTTAGTGAATAAGATATCGCCCGACCAATTGTTATGGTTCAAGCGGTTGATAGAAGAATTCTGATGGGTGTAAGAAACACCCAGTTGTAGCACCACATCGCTGATCGATTCTGGAAGAGAAAAATCGGCCTCAGCAAAGATTGTCTCTAAGGGCGCTCCAACTGCTGCGCGGGCATAAAAGCGCCTATCTTCTCTGGCGGTGATAAAACTCAAATCTCCATCAGCTTGATCGTACTTGGTGTGGGTATAGGAGGTTGTTAGCGATAAATAGCGCCCCTCCCCAAACAAGGTCAACGATTCAAGAGCAACCTTACCTTCCTTATAAGAATAGCCTGCGAATTCAGTCTCTTTACGGGCGTAGCGTCCTGTTAATTTGAAGGATTGTGAATCACTTGGGCGGAACTTCAAACCAGCCTCAACTGATTTACGCCAACCATCTCGCAAGTCGCCAATTACACTGTAACTGGTCAAATTATAATCTTGGTAAACAGCTCGTCCATTCAAGATAAAATCTACTTGCGAAGAAAGGCTCCAGGATGAATCTACACCTCCACCATATTGATTGCGAAAGTTTTCATATTGCAGCCAATCGGCACCATAAAGAAAATACGGTGTGATTACAGAATTCGCTCCATGCAGTACAACACCTGTCTGCACCTGAGCGGAAACAAAATCTGCTGTATCTGTCTTGAAAAACTCATTGATGTATGAATCTGTTTGTAAAAATAAATAATTGCCATTGGCACCGCCAAGGTCAATCTCAGCTCTAAAACGGGCAGAACCAGTTGTAGCTACATCCGTGCCTTCATCAATAATACTAACAAAAAAAGGATCATCAGGGAGGCGGCCAGGATTACTATCAATACGCATTCCTAAAGTGTAGCGAGCCGACAACCTGATTGGTGAATCTTTCTTTGTCGCCAGAGCAAGATATTTGGAGCGCTCCTGCTCTTGTGATGAACTTAAGCCACGATCTACTAACAGGTTAAACTCCCTTATGGCTCCGCTTAAATCATCAAGGCGATAAAGAACGATGCCATAAAAAAGTCGAACCGAGTCCCAATTGGGTTTAAGGAGTAACAATCGCTCTAATGCCGCGGCGGCCTGTTGAAGACGACCTGAGGCAACCTCTTGACGGGCATACTCGAGATTAAGCTGAACATCATCGGGAGCGGCTAAAATCTCTTGGAATGATATTTGCGCTGTTGCTACTGATGGGAAAGACCCAACCCCAGTAAATGCTAGAGCCAATCCTAAACTAGACTGTCTCAGTAGCCGCCCAACCGGGCGATTGAAAAACCGCATTAAAACACCTCTCCTGCCCACCGATTGGTTAATGCACTAATAAGCTATAGGGTGTCAATCATTCCAGTATGGCCTAAGATAATATAGGTTAATCTATTTATATCAGAAGATAACTAAAGAACATGCGAAACAAATACACTGTCATATGGGCATTTGGTCTAACTGCTGCATCTATTATTTGGATACTTGCTTTTACTGGCTTAGGTAATTTTGCGAACTTCAACACTCAAGTCTTTGATCGATATCAACAAATTAAACCAAGGGTATGGGCAAACTCCGATGTCACCATCATCGATATTGATGAGGCTTCTATAAAACTAATCGGACAATGGCCTTGGCCGCGTACAATTATCGCCAATTTAACCGACAAACTTGGGCAATTAGGCGCCGCAGTAATTGTATATGATATTGTATTTTCTGAGGCAGATCGCACCTCTCCCCTAAAGGCGATTGCTGATCTGACTAAAGCTGGAGCCCAGATTGTTCTGCCTAACAAGGTGGATATGCTCGATAATGATTCGGTGCTTGCAGAAGCATTCTCACGCAACCGGGTTGTGACAGGCATGATTTTGGATAATTCCGGCTCCACCGCGCCACCCAAGCCAAAGGCTGGCACGGGGTTCAGTGGAACAATTCCCAAAGCTTTGTTGGAAAATGAAATGAAGGCAATCCGTAACCTTCCAATACTTGATGATGCAGCCACTGGGATTGGAAATTTTAATTTCTTCACCCATTCACAGCCGGACCCCGTCGTTCGTAAAGCAATTTTAATGCAAGGAGCAAACGGCCAGTTTTACCCCACTATAGCAATGGAAGCGTTACGTGTAGTCCAAGGGGCTGGATCCTTTAAAATAAAAAGCAACGATGGTAGCGGTGAGTTCTCAGGTGGTAAATTGGCGATCGTCTCCGTCCAGGTGGGTGCACTAGAAGTGCCGACTGATTATAATGGGGCACTTGATATATATCATTCTCTAGCAGATCAAAAACCAACCTTATCTGCCAAAGATATATTGTATCCATCAGATGATGCAGTTTCAAAAAATACCGTTAAAAAATTAATTGCCAATCACATCGTATTGATCGGCACTTCTGCTGCTGGGCTTCTCGATTTACGTGCAACCCCCTTACAGCCAGTTGTCCCTGGGGTGACCATCCATGCAGAAATCATTGATCAAATTATTGCGGGTAATTATCTAAGCCGACCGGATATTGCGCCAGGAATCGAGCTAACTGTAGCTATAATCTGCGTCCTCATTTTATTGTCCCTGCTACCGATCCTGAATTCTGTTGGGGATGCACTCACTGCCTTGTTGCTCACAGCAATCGTGATTGGCAGCTTCTGGTATGCCTTTTCGGAACATCGCTTGTTATTAAGCCCACTGGTGCCTGTGTTCTCAATTCTGGCGGCCTATGCCTCGGGGGTGGCCGCAGATTTGCTCATCACAGAAAAAGAGGGGCGTTTTGTGCGAGAGGCCTTTAGCCATTATCTTTCTCCAACAATGGTGAGCCGTTTGGCTGAAAACCCCGACTCCCTCACCCTCGGTGGCGAAGAGAAAGAGCTGACAATATTGTTCTGTGACATCAGAGGCTTTACCTCCCTCTCCGAGGGGCTTGGCCCAACTGAGTTAACTGAACTGCTAAATAATTTTCTTACGCCAATGACAACCGCTTTATTAGATCGAGGAGCAACAATCGATAAATACATGGGGGATGCAATCATGGCATTTTGGAATGCTCCGATTGATCAATCTGACCATGCACAACGCGCCTGTGAGGGGCTGTTAGATATGCGAACTGCTTTGGTTGCTTTAAACCAAAACACCAATCACCAGATCAGTATTGGTATCGGGCTAAACTCTGGAACGTGCTGTGTTGGCAACCTTGGCTCAAGCCAGCGGTTTAACTATTCAGCTATTGGGGACGCTGTGAATGTTGCATCCAGAATTGAGGGGCTAACTAAATATTATGGGCTGGACAATCTTTTGGCCGAAGAAACCTTGAAGGCAACAACTGGATTTGCTGCCCTGACAATTGACCTTGTCAGTGTGGTGGGACGAGAAAAACCCCTGACTATATTCACGTTGCTTGGGGGCAGAGATATTCTTGAGGCCCCTATATTTGGTGAACTCGAATCCGTTCATTCAGCGATGTTAATAGATTATCAAGCTGGAAGAATTGACGACGGTTTGGTGAACATGGCCAGAGCTAGCCGGCTTTCTGAAAAGCTTGAAATTTCCAGCCTTAATAGGGTCTATGCCATCTACGCCGAGCGTTTTTCTAAATTGCGTGATGAGGGCGTGCCTTCAAATTGGGACGGTATTTATCGCGCCACTTCAAAATAGTTTCCGTCCTAGTTGTGATATTTTGTGATTGATGTTCCATGATTTTGCCTTGTTCTGGGAACAGACAACCCTCAATTCAATCTGATAAAGGAATTGGTTATGCGTCGATTATCTGTTTTTGCTGTTGCCCTGTTATTGTTGAGCGCCTGTAATGCTACCCAACGGGGAGCTGGTACGGGTGCTTTAATTGGGGGCGCAATTGGTGCAGTAGCGACTGGCCACCCAAGGGGTGCACTCGTTGGGGCGGCGGCTGGTGGACTTGCTGGTGCACTGATCGGGAGAGACTCTGAAGATGGCAAGTGCCGATATCGGGATCGCCGAGGCCGTGTTTATATTGACGATTGCTGAGCTAGCTACTCGCGGAATGCTCTTGAGAAGGAATCGGTCAACGGTTTTGTTAGGTATTCTAAGAAGGTGCGTTCACCGGTTTGAAAGTAAGTTTCAACGGGCATGCCAGGAAAAATTTGATCTCGCCTAATCGTGTCTGGCAAGACCTTGGCAATCTTCAACCTGGCAGTGTAGTACACTTCGCGGGTAAGCGGATCTATTTGCCTATCAGCTGAAATGTAGTTCACAACCCCCGGCACTTCTGGGGTTGTTCGCGTGTTCAACGCCGAAAAGCGTAAGCTGGCACTTTGACCGATGGCTATGACGTCGATGTCGCGCACGCTCAAACGAGCCTCAACGATCAACTCACCACCCTTTGGCAAAAGGACGATCAAATCCTCACCGGGGCGCACAACTGAGCCTATGGTATTTTTATTAATGTTGATGACGATCCCATCTTCAGGTGCTCGCACGACAACACGGCTCAATACGTTTTCCGCACTGCGAATGAGCTCTTCAACTTCCGCCGCACGGGTACGGCCTTCATTTAATTGT
>JAZGFF010000095.1:0-5040 GCA_036479095.1 Rhizobiaceae bacterium
CAAAACACTCCTTAGAAGCTGCGGCTCTATTAGCTGAAGCTGAAGGGGTTCGTGCAGTTATATTATCAGATGCTATGGAGGGCGAGGCACGTGAAGTGGCACGGGTGCATGGAGCATTGGCGCGTGAGGTTCACGCTAATGATCGCCCATTTCCCGTACCCGTTGTTATGCTTTCTGGGGGGGAGACAACAGTTACTCTTCGGGGTAGCGGGAAGGGCGGACGCAACAGTGAATTTGCTTTGGCCTTAGCGACTAAGATTGATGGTTTGGATGGAGTTTTTGCTCTTGCTGCTGATACTGATGGCATTGATGGCTCTGAAAGTAATGCGGGTGCATTTGTAACTGGAAGTACCGTTAACCGACTACGCACTATTGGTGTCGATACAAAATCTTGTTTAGCTAATAATGATGCATGGAGCGCATTTGATTTATTAGGCGATTTATTTCACACAGGGCCAACGGGAACCAACGTCAATGATTTTCGCGCAATATTTATCGAAGGACCGAGCAAATGAAATTGCTGAGATATGGCGCTAAAGGCCATGAGAAACCAGGTTTGTTGGATGATAGTGGGCGTGTGCGAGATTTATCGACACACATTGAAGATGTGGCTGGGGAAGCCCTTTCTGATCAATCAATCAAGATGTTGCAAGGGTTGGATATTGAGCGATTACCCGTTGTCGAGGGTGATCCACAGCTGGAATTACGCTTGGGCGCTTGTGTTGGTTCGGTCGGTAAATTTATTTGCATCGGTCTGAACTATGCAGATCATGCGGCGGAAGGGGGGATGGATATCCCACAAGAGCCGGTGATTTTCAACAAATGGACATCTGCCATTATCGGTCCCAATGATGATGTGCAAATTCCCCGTGGCTCCACCAAAACAGATTGGGAGGTAGAGCTGGGTATCGTTATCGGTGCGGGCGGGAGCTATATCGATGAAGAGAATGCCATGGCGCATGTGGCAGGGTTTTGCCTTGTGAATGATATATCAGAACGGGAATATCAAATTGAACGGGCAGGCACTTGGGATAAGGGCAAGGGGTGCGATACCTTTGGGCCGATCGGGCCTTGGCTGGTGACCGTTGATGAATTTGCTGATTATAACCGATTAAAAATGTGGCTTGATATTGATGGTAAGCGGTATCAAGATGGCTCTACGGCCACCATGGTTTTTAAGGTTCCCCAACTCGTCTCGTACTGTAGTCAATTTATGAGCTTGCAATCGGGGGATGTAATCTCAACGGGCACGCCGTCTGGTGTGGGCATGGGGCAAAAGCCACCAATCTATTTACGAGGTGGCGAAGTGATGAGCCTTGGAATTGATGGTTTGGGTGTGCAAACGCAACGGGTAATCGGGGCTGATTGTTGAAATGTACTCCTCGACCCTTGCACAAAATAGTAAGTTGTTTGCAGTTGCTCCAATGATGGATTGGACGGATCGGCATTGCCGATATTTTCATCGATTGTTGAGCCGCCATGCTTTGCTTTATACTGAGATGGTGGTTGCCGACGCTTTGATCCATGGGGATGTACCTCGCCATTTGGATTTTGATCAATGCGAACATCCTGTTGCCTTGCAAATCGGTGGGTCTGAACCTGAAAAATTGGTGAAGGCTGCAAAAATTGGCGCGCAATGGGGGTATGATGAGATTAATTTGAATGTTGGTTGTCCCTCAGACCGGGTGCAATCGGGGGCTTTTGGCGCTTGCTTGATGCAGGAGCCAGAATTAGTTGCACAATGCGTGGGCGCCATGAAAGAGGCGGTGGATATACCCGTCACTGTTAAGTGTCGTATTGGCGTGGACGATCAAGACCCCGTACCTGCCCTTGATGAGATGGCCAAGGGGATTTTTGCCGAAGGCTGTGATGGGCTTTGGGTCCATGCTCGAAAGGCTTGGTTGCAAGGGCTTAGTCCGAAAGAAAATCGTGATGTTCCGCCACTTAATTATGACCGTGTCAGACATTTGAAACGGGATTTTTCGAATCATTTCATTGGCATCAATGGTGGGCTTGATAGTTTGAATCAAGCGCTCCCGTTCTTGGATGAACTGGATGGAGTGATGCTTGGCCGCGCGGCCTATCATAATGCTTCATTATTATTGGATGTTGATCGCCAAGTTTACCAAGCCAAACAAGTACCCATAACCCTTGAAGCCCTTTGTGAGGCGATGATGGCTTACACGGCAATTCATCTGGCCAGGGGTGGGAAAGCTATTCATGTCACAAGACATATGATTGGCCTTTTTCATGGCAAGCGCGGCGCTAGGCGTTATCGGCAAATTCTATCTATCGAGGCTTGTAAACCCGATGCGGATGAGCGCGTGATCGAAGAAGCATTCCAAGCTGTGCTGAATTGGGACGAAGTGGCTGCGTAACCACAGAAATTAAGCATGATATTTGAAATTAGTTCAAAATATCTCGTTAACCATTGATTAACCCTAGAGTTTTGGTCACGATAGAATTTGATGCGGCGGCACCGGATTAGAATTTAAGGAAAGTTGTATTCACAGCTGTCCCTTTTTATTTTTACCCGTGGTCAATTTCAATTTGTTTTTCATGGCCAGTAGGCCGTGGTTTGAGGTCGTCATGCGTCGCATTCTTTCATCATTTGGTACTAAGTTTTCCTTCGGCGTTGTGCTAGCCACTTCTGTTTTTGCATTCTCTACAACCAGTGCTTCTGCCATAGATTATTCTGGTGAAGCGCATTGTTTTAAGAATGGGGTGAGCACCGATATGCTTTATCCCGAAGATGAATATGCCAATGGCCAGTTGCAAGACGAGGGGCAAATTCAAGCGGTAGAAGAATTAACGAAACGCCAGTGGAAACTGCGTCTTTCCAATTTGCCTTTTGTTGTGGAACGCCGAAATTGGCGTGCTCATCCGGGTAATCATCAAAGAATAGGTGGGGCATTTGGATCTATAATATTGGAACGTGCACAACGCAGAGCAAATCGTCGTACTGGTTCTAAATATATGTACGTTACCCCCGATTTAAAAACTCTCGCTCACGAACGTGGATTGGTGCGTGCATTGAAGCGTAAGCCTTGCAATCCAAACATGCTTTACTTGGGTACGAATTAGGCCTCTTTCAATATTTTGATGAAATCACAGGCGAACCGATGGGCATCCCCCGGCCATCGAGCGGAGAGGTAGTTGCCATCTCTCACCGTAAACCCACGCGATAGGTGTTTCATATCATCGCGCAGCAAGGGCAGTGGCCCGTGGATAAAATCCGATGCCGAGTGAAGGTTTTCTACCACTTCATCTTCGACGGTTTTGGGGTAGGTGCGGTAATAATCGCCAAGATTCCAACGGGTGACTTGGTAGGCAAGCATTTCTTGGCGTTTGAGAAGAGCAGTAGTCTTGCGTTTATAGAGTACGGATTTGCCAGTTTTAAGATTGCGAGCACGACAGGCGGCAACGACACCATGGCAAATGGCCGCAACGGGTTTATCTTTTAGAAAGAACTCTGCGATTGCTTTTTGGAGGATTTGCGATTCAAGGTAGGGGATAATCCCTTTAGCATGCCCGCCAGGTAGAACCAGACCTTCTAAACCGCCTGCTTTGATATCGCGATAGTGCATTGGATTTTGAAACGCATGGTCTTGCAGCATTTCACAATAGGCCTGCTGGCCTGACTTATCCGCTATCAGTAGACGCTTGAGAATTCCAAATTTGTTGCCGTTCAACATTCGTTGGTCTGCGGTTCCTGGTTTCCCAGTGTCGGTGGCAAAGACGACCTTGTACCCTGCTTCCTTGAGTATTTTCCAAGGCACAGCGACCTCAGTCGGGTCATACTCATTGGTGCTGGTGGCGATGAGGACGGTCATGGATTAATCCGCAAAGCTTTTTGCCACAACATAAAGCGAAAGGGCGGCTGCATTTGATACATTGAGAGATTTGATTGCGCCCGGCATATCAAGGCGGGCTAAGGCCGTGCAGGTTATTCTTGTTTTCTCACGAAGGCCTTTACCTTCAGAGCCAAGGATAAGACAAACATTACTGCCGCGCGTGTTCGTAAGGGTTTCTTCTAGTACGAGTGGACCTTCACTATCCAACCCTATGGTGGCAAAGCCCATCTGGTTTAATTCATCCAGACCTTTGGTTAGATTGCGTAGGTGCACCAACTTCACCATATCTAGTGCGCCGGATGCACTTTTGGCCAAAACGGCAGTTTCAAGGGCAGAGTTTCTACTTGTCATTAATACCGCATCAACTCCCATTGCCACAGCAGAGCGCAGTATCGCGCCCACATTGTGGGGGTCGGTGATTTGATCAAGGGCGAGCAACATGGGCGAATCAACAAGGTGGAAGAGTTCAGATGCATCCAGAGTATCGAGTGGGGAACATTCTAAAATAACCCCTTGATGGACAGCCTCAGCTCCTACCAATTTATCGAGTTCATCAGGGAAAATTACGGTGGTTGGAACCCCGGAGGCATGAATCAAATCTTCACCTAGCCGAGAAATGGAGTGCTCATTGACGTATAGCTTCGATTTTTGGCGTTTGTCGTTTAAGAGGGCGGCACGAACGGTGTGGAGGCCATATAATCGTAAGGTACTATCAGGTTGCGATTTCCCCGTTCCCTTGGATTTGTTCCTCCCCCGACGGGGCTTGTTTGCATGTTTATTATGTTTCATAGGGCTTGTTACCATGGAACTTGTAAAAAATATCAACTCTTTATAGGCAAAAATGATAAGAAGATGTCAGTATCTGTTGACACTTAAATGCGTAATGGCCATAAACCGCAAGCTGGCTTGGAGGAGTGTCCGAGTGGTTAAAGGAGACGGACTGTAAATCCGTTCGCTTAGCGTACGCTGGTTCGAATCCAGCCTCCTCCACCAGCCAGCTATTTTGCCTTTTTGCTTGGCTAAGGGTATATTAAATTTGGTTCCAACCAAACCAAAATTGCGGGTGTAGCTCAATGGTAGAGCAGCAGCCTTCCAAGCTGAATACGAGGGTTCGATTCCCTTCACCCGCTCCAATGGTTTCCCGCAATGGTCTCCGCCCTATTTCGTACTTTGTGCATTCCCTTAA
>JAZGFF010000096.1:0-9378 GCA_036479095.1 Rhizobiaceae bacterium
AATTCCACAGTATAAATCCCCAAACCCTCCCGAAATATCGAAAGGGCATAAGTGGACGACTTTTAAACCGCCCGCGACAGCAAATCACCGACGCTACTGTGGCCTACTATTGCTCCGCCGTTTACAGCGCGCTTGCGTTCCGATAAGATTCTCATATCGATGCAGTATGGATTCCCAAGAGAGCTTGCCCCTTCGAGGTCTAGTTCTGCAGCGCTGACGATAGGAGAGGAGCAAAACAAAAGAACTGCGAATAATGATACTGTTTGGGCTTTGAACATAATGTACCTCCCTTGAATGAAATTTATCCGCGATCCAACAACACTACAAGTATTAAACCTTTTGAGCTGAATCTTTAGAAAACAAATAGATAAACAACGCAACACCAAATAACAGGGCGTATATCCAAAGGACAGAATGGAACCCTTCAATTGGGATTTCAGTATTGGTATTTTGGCGGTATGCCTCAGCCGTGATCAATTGCATCACCCCGACCCCACCCATATTGACAAAATTCACGAAAGTCACGGCCCTACCCGCAAGGTGGTTGGGAACATTTGCAGTGGCCTGCGCCATCAACAACCCGTAACACATCGCGAAGAAACCAATTAACACGAGCACTATTGTCACGGTTGTAACAGAAGCCGATGGATTGATCGCCCAATATAAGACAGATGAAAATGCAATCACCGAACCAAATATTACTGCGCGTTTTGTTGATGCGAAAAATCGGTCTGACATCCCATAACTCAAACTACCTGCCGCCATCGCAATGGCCATCCAAAGTGTAATACGACCAATTCCAAGAGCATCGAGTCCATGGATGATATCCAGATAGGAACCAGCCCAAAGCCCTCGCAAGCCACCCGCAACTGCGTAGTTGATAAATATCAAAGGAAGCACGAACCAGAGCTCTCGCATTCTCAATATATCGAGATAACCTCCTTTTTTTGAGGTATCACTTGCGGATGGAATTGGATCTTTGACCAATAGCAAGATCAAACCAGACAACACGATTGTTGCGCCTGCCAAGCCAAACATCACATTTCGCCACCCAAACTGCTCCATTGTATATGCCAATGGGCTTGCACCTAAGATATTTCCCGCTAGCCCAAAAGCGATGAATGTCGACATCAAAAAAGCGAATTTCTTAGCAGGAAAACCTAATTTAAAGATATACACGGATGCCATCAGTATTGGCGCACAGCCTATACCAAGCAAGATCATCGCCCCCAAAACTTCATAATAGGACTGTGCAACGGCAAACAATATTCCGCCACCGCCAGCACAAACCGCAAACAATCCAGCACTCGTCCACTTCGGGCCGATTTTATCTAATAAAACACCAACAAGAAATTGCGAAAGCGCAAAGGCGACAAACCACCATCCTAGCGCACTACTCAATTGAGCTGGTGATAATGACAATTCAGCAGATAGGGATGGAGATAAAACGGCAAGAAAAGAGCGATAAAAATGGCTCATCACATAGGCGAATGCTAGGACGATTATACCAGCCATTATTTTCTCATCCTATAAATAGCAGTGTGAAATGTGACCAAACGGTCACCGGGCGAACAGCCCGCGACATCGCAGGCCTGAGCGCAGCGAATGCCGTGAGATCAAAGTGTGGTGCGGACACCGGGACTTGAACCCGGATGAGCTAGGCTCGACAGATTTTAAGTCTGTTGTGTATACCAATTCCACCATGCCCGCATATTAGTCATTAGCCTTTGATTTTTCATCTGTAGCAACTACAGTTTGCCATCAAAGCCTGCGCGCTGATAGCCGCTTTTTGCAAATGTTCAAAGGGAAAAATGATGTCCACAATTATTAGCGCTGGAATGGTGGTTATCGGTGACGAAATTCTATCGGGAAGAACCAAAGATCAAAACATCGGATTTGTTGCAGATTACCTGACTGGACTGGCCATAGACCTTTGTGAAGTCCGCATTGTTTCAGATGATCAAGGCAATATTGTTGAAGCTGTGAACGATCTGCGTGCCAAATACACCTACGTTTTTACCTCCGGCGGTATTGGCCCCACCCACGACGATATTACTGCAGAAGCAGTCTCTAAAGCTTTTAATCTGCCCTGCACCTTCCATCCAGAAGCCATGGCGATTCTCACCGAACATTACACAAATGCCAAAATGGAATTCACCGACGCCCGAAAGCGTATGGCGCGCACACCGAAGGGCGCCAGCCTCATCAACAACCCTGTCTCAAAAGCTCCAGGCTTTCGGATAGAGAACGTTCACGTCATGGCAGGCGTGCCAAAAATCATGCAAGCCATGATGGACGAAATCGCCCCTACCCTCCAAGGCGGTACGAAAATGTTGTCGGTATCTGTTGAGTGTAAATTAGGTGAAGGCACAATCGGTGGGCCGTTAGGTGTGATCCAAGACAACCACCCCGATACGATGATCGGGTCCTACCCTCGGTTTGAAGAGGGGAACCACTCAACAGCTATTGTTGTGCGCGGTAGAGATCAAGCGAAGATTGATGCGGCGGTGTTGGACGTGGATAATATGCTGGCGGGATTGAAGAATATCTAACGCGAACGGACTTCTTTAACGAAACCCTCGAGATCACTCTCTATCCGCTTAACCAGCTTTTTCCGCCTACTATCAAGTGGCATCAATTTCCCTGACCACCGTATTATTTCGGCAATTACTGGAACTAAAGACAAACCGCTCTCGGTTAATGTGTAGATAAAACTTCGGCGGTTTTCAGGGTCCCGTTGCTTCTCAACAACCCCCTCCACTTCAAGGTGCTTCAATCTATCGGCCAACACATTGGTGGCAATCTGTTCGGGTGAACTTTGAAATTCTCCATAGGTCTTTTTACCGTGCAACATCATGTCCCGAAGGATGAGCAACGTCCATCGGTCGCCGAACACATCTAATCCGTGGGCGATAGGACAACCAGTCTCGTGTTTTTTGCGTTTTAAGGACATAATTTTTCTTACATTACTCACTTGCTTTTTGCAAGCAACATTGATAATTGAATTCACTTGCATTTTACAAGTTAAAGGATGCAGAATGTTCATAACACCACACAAAAATGAAATTACACCCGATTTATTGGAACAGAGTTACAAACAGGGGCGATTGTTACGATCCCTGTATTTCCGCCAGTTCTTCTCAGGTCTATTCAATTGGAAACAAAAATAGGAGCCCCCATGAAACTCTCAAATTACCTCTTTTTCACCACCACCTGCGAAGCTGCATTGAATTTCTATACGAAATGCGGACTTGGGGAGATAACGGATGTTCTGCGCTATGGCGATGAAGGATTGCCATCTGGCAGCACAGCCATGGAAGGTAAGATACTCCACGCAAAATTCGAAGGCCCCGGAGTTCATTTCTACGCATCAGATAATGACGATGCCGAACCCATGCGCGGTTCCGCTCAGATATTTATGTTGGAAGACAAAGCCCAAACCAATGCGTTGTTTTCTCTCTTGGCAAAAGGTGGAACGATCACAACCCCGTTGGGCATCCAACCTTGGGGCGACTACTTTGGAAAGCTGACGGATAAATATGGTGTGCAATGGATGTTCAACTGCAGCCAATAATGCAAAACCTGTGCTTTCCCGCCCCACCCCGTTGAACCACATTGCATCTTGCGTTATCCAACACGACAACCTCAACATCGGAGCTATTGTCATGTCTAACGCACCTAAAGCCTTTCCCGTATCCTGGGATCAATTTCACCGCGATTGCAAGGCACTGGCTTGGCGTTTGTCTGGCCCCAGTAAAGACGGGCCAGAATGGACGGCGATTGTTGCCATTACCCGTGGCGGGCTCGTTCCTGCGGCAATTATAGCCCGTGAACTCGGCATCCGCACAATTGAGACGGTCTGCATTGCTTCTTACCACGAGTATAAAGACCAAGGTGAGTTGGACGTGATCAAAGGCATCAACCACGACATGATCAACGCTGATGGCGGCAAAGGCGTGCTCGTTATTGACGATCTCACCGACACAGGTGCAACGGCCAAAAAAGTGCGCGAGATGTTACCTAATGCCCATATTGCTACTGTCTATGCCAAGCCCAAAGGCGTACCGATTGCCGATACTTTTGTTACGGAAGTAAGCCAAGACACATGGATCTATTTCCCATGGGATATGGAAATGTCCTACGTCGAGCCTATCTCTGGCGGCAAAGACGGCTAAACTCAAACATAGTCAGAACACCTTGCCCTTGTAGGTTTTGGGTCGTATCCACAAACATGATTTGGGCAAATCTGCCCTTTTGATTCGATTGAGAACCCGCAGGAAGCCTATGTCTGACCTCTTTTCTTCTGACCCAAAGAAATCCGCACCTACTAAAAAGGCCGTAACAAAGTCGAACGGCAAAAAAGCCGCGAAGGATGGGAATTACAACGCCTCCGACATTGAAGTCCTGGAAGGTCTAGAACCCGTTCGCAGGCGCCCTGGCATGTATATTGGCGGTACAGATTTAAAAGCCATGCACCACCTCTTTGCCGAGGTGATCGACAATTCCATGGATGAAGCCGTTGCTGGCCACGCTACTTGGATTGAGGTTGATTTGGATACCGAAGGATATTTGACCATCACCGATAACGGTCGTGGCATCCCTGTCGATCCCCACCCAAAGTTCAAAGACAAGTCCGCCCTCGAAGTCATTATGACCACCCTCCATGCCGGTGGTAAGTTCGATGGCAAGGCCTATGAAACTTCTGGCGGATTGCACGGGGTTGGTATATCTGTCGTCAACGCGCTTTCCGATGATTGCATTGTCGAAGTAGCACGGGGCAAAAAGCTTTACCGTCAAACCTTCTCGCGTGGTCATGCGGTTACCGGCGTTGAACATCTTGGCGATATCAACAACAGACGCGGCACAAAGGTGCGGTTTCACCCTGACCCGGAAATATTTGGGAAGGGAGCAAAGTTCACCCCCATTCAGATTTTTAAAATGGCGCGGGCAAAGGCTTATCTATTTGGCGGAGTGGAAATTAGATGGTCCTGTTCCCCTTCCCTCGTTACAGGCAAAGATGAAGTAACCGAAAAGGCAGTATTCCATTTTCCCGGCGGACTAAAAGATTACCTTTTGGCCTCGTTGGGCAAACAAATGCAGGTGACGGATGAACCCTTTGCTGGTGTCACCACAAAAAAATCTGGCCACGGAGCAGTAGAGTGGGCAATAACTTGGTACGGCGATGATGGTTTTGTGAATTCCTATTGCAACACAATTCCAACTGCCGATGGCGGCACCCATGAGGCAGGCCTACGGGTGACCCTCGCCCGTAGCTTGAAAGCCTATGCTGAACTTGTTGGCAACAAAAAAGGTGCAATGATAACCACTGACGATGTCATGACCTCTGCGGCAGCAATGATTTCTGTATTCATTCGTGAACCAGAGTTTGTTGGCCAAACAAAAGACCGTCTAGCCACCGTTGAGGCTTCCAAAATTGTCGAAGCCGCGATCCGCGATCCCTTCGACCACTGGCTCGCTGCCTCCCCCGGCCAAGCTGCAAAACTGCTAGATTGGGTCGTAGACCGGGCCGAAGAACGCATGCGCCGCCGCCAAGAAAAAGAAGTAAACCGTAAAAACGCCACCCGCAAATTACGGTTACCCGGTAAACTCGCAGATTGCTCAAAAACCGCTAAAGGCGGCACCGAAATATTCATTGTGGAGGGTGATTCAGCGGGCGGCTCTGCCAAGCAAGCCCGTAACCGTAAGAGCCAAGCGATCTTACCGTTGCGCGGTAAAATTTTGAATGTTGCATCAGCGACACGGGACAAAATAAACAGTAGCCAACAAATCCAAGACCTCGTGCAAGCCCTTGGTTGTGGCACGGGTGCCAAGTTCCATTTCGACGATCTGCGCTACGATCGCGTTATCATCATGACCGATGCGGATGTGGACGGGGCACACATTGCCTCCTTGCTGATCACGTTTTTCCATCAAGAAATGCCTGGGATAATTGACGGTGGGGCGCTCTATCTTGCAGTGCCGCCTCTCTACAAACTTACCCAAGGCGGAAAAACTCTCTATGCCCGTGACGATGCTCATAAAAACCAGCTTTTGGAAACTGAATTCAAGGGAACAAAAAAAGTCGAACTGGGTCGCTTTAAAGGCCTTGGCGAGATGATGCCAGCCCAGCTCAAAGAAACAACGATGGAACCAAGCAAACGCACTCTTTTGCGTGTCCACATTGATGAAGCCCAACAGGCCAAAGATTCTATTGATCGCCTGATGGGAACTAAGCCCGAGCTACGCTTCAATTTCATCCAAGAAAACGCAGAATTTGCGAGTGACGAATTGCTGGACGTATAGTTGCGCTTCAGTTGTATTCAGTCTTGTCTTTCCACATACTGGCTAACAACACCTCGACTGCAACTTTCCGAAAACCCGCTCACAATTGTTTTACGTCTACTATATTATCCGTGCAGAAGCTTAAGGAATCTTGGAACTTATCATCAAGCCATTGGGATACCTGATCCACTACATCATGATTTGAAGAAGTTACTGAAGTCACAATACAGTAGTCTTTCCCTGTTTTTAACGAGATTGGCAAAGCCAGCTCAAGCAGCCCTTCTTGCAACAGATAACCACAAGATGTGATAAATCCAAGCGCAACCCCTCTGCCATTCAAGGCAGATTGCAGCACAACGGAATAGTCAGGTACCCGTAGCTCAGGTAATGACACCTCTAATGACTGATCTGTATCATCCAGAAATTGCTGCCAGGATATTCTGGGTTGATCTAGTTTAACCAAAGAATGTGAGCCGCCCAGTTTTGGCACATCTAATGTACCATTGCGTTTGATATATTCAGGGGAAGCCACCGCAACGATCCATTCTGGGCAAACACTCCTAGCCAAATCCTTGGAGTAAATTTCGGTCTCAAGCCGTACGCCCAAATCGCAGGGTGCAATGGGGCCGCTAGCTTCCCCGCCTACCAATTGGAAGTTGAGTATTAAATGCGGGAAAGTGCTCCGAAAATCATTCATTTGCGGTATCAACCAATGGGCAGCAAAGGCCGTTGAGATCGAAAATGTTAGGGTATTATTTGGCTGAGGTACTTTGGTGATTTGATCGATTGAATTTTCAAGAATTGTAAATGACGATTGCACCGCCCGAAATAGAATACTTCCATTTTCTGTTAGTGCCAGCCCAGATTTATGCCGATGAAAGAGCTTAGTTCCAAGATGTGTCTCAAGCGCCGCGATGTTTTTACTGATCGCGGGCTGCGTAACATTCAAAATGGCTCCAGCTTTAGTGAAACTCAGTGTTTCAGCGGCGGCCTCAAAGGTGAATAACAAATGGGCTGAGGGTATTTTTTTTCGCAATGTCATAACTACTAGTTATCACCCCTATGAAAATAGTCCATCTATTTTTAGGCCTATTTCCATGTTTAATTCAGCGAAACTTATCCTGTTTACAGTGAGTATAGTATGAAGCCTGAGCGTCGTGGCCGTAAGAATCGGACTGCTGACACAACTGTGTCAGACACCTATTCTCCATACCTCACACGAACAGCGCCCACCTATGACATCCTAGGCGAAGAACAGATTGTTGCTATCGAAGAGGCTGCAGACAGAATCTTGCAGGAGATAGGTGTAGAAGTTCGCCACGAGCCAAGCCTGAAACTGCTGAAAGAAGCGGGAATGGATGTTGATGGGGAACGGGTTCGGTTCCCAAGAGGATATTGCCGAAAGCTGATTACCGAGAACGCCCCTTCGGAATTTATTCAACACGCTCGCGACCCCAAAAAATCTGTGAAGATTGGTGGGAATTCTATGGTGCTAGTGCCTATTTATGGCCCTCCCTTCGTCGCGGCGAGCGATATCGAACGGCGCTATGGAACCTTGGAAGATTTCAATAATTTTGTTCGTTTGGCGCATATGAGCTCTGAGCTGCATCACACTGGTGGCCCCATTTGTGAGCCCACAGATATCCCTGTCTCAAAGCGTCACCTCGACATGAACTACGGTCACCTGGCTCTTTCAGACAAGTGTTTCATGGGGGCTGTAACTTCTAAGGAGCGCGCTGAAGATACAATGAGAATGTGCGAGATCGCCTTTGGGAATGACTTTATTGAAAACAACTGTGTCGTCTCAGCATTGATCAACGTGAACTCGCCTTTGGTACTGGACGAAACCATGTTGGATGCGGCTCATGTCTATGCAAAGGCCAATCAAGCTTGCATCATTACCCCATTCATGATCGCAGGTGCATCAAGCCCTACAACAATTGCGGGATTGGTTTCCCAATCTTTGGCAGAAACCCTGGCGGGCATGGCGATCACACAACTGGTGCGCCCCGGCTCTCCAATCATGTTTGGTTTCATGATGTTGGGCATGTCGATGCGTTCTGGTAGCCCGATCCGCTATGACGAAACTTGGAAGTCGATGTTGATTGCAGGCCAATTGGCGCGGCGTCTTAAGGTGCCATTTCGCTGTGGCGGCTCGTCGTCGAGTTCAAAAATTCCAGATGCCCAATCTGGTTGGGAAGGTGCGCTATACGTGATGTATTCTATGCTTGCTGGTGCAAATTTCATGATTCACGCTACGGGCACACTCGAAGCTGGACTGGTTGCTAATTTCGATAAATTTCTGATTGATTGTGATGTTCTCGGTGCTGCTTCACGAATGATGACCAGTGTTGACACAAGCCCAGACGCCCTAGCTTTTGATGCTATCGCCGAAGTCGGACCGGCTGGAAATTTTCTCTCCTGCGCTCACACCATGGCACGGTACAAAACGGCTTTTTACATGCCAACGAATTCGGACTGTGAATCATTCGAGCAATGGACTGCGGAGGGCGGGCTAGACGCTGCTCAACGGGCAAACAAACGCATGCATAAGATGCTTGGTGAGTATCAACAACCTTCACTTGACCCAGCCGTTGATGAGGCGTTGATCAATTTCATGAACCGACGACGGGCAGAATTACCGGACACTTTCGCATGAGCCAAGCTTCCAAAGATCCTTTGCTCCAGCCTTTGACAATAAAAGGGCTAACACTGAAAAACCGAGTGATGAGCACCTCTCATGCCTCGGGTATGGATGATGAAAACATGCCATCCTTGCGCTATCAGCGTTATCACGAGGAAAAAGCAAAGGGCGGATTAGCACTTACTATGTTTGGCGGCTCTTCTAACGTTGCGCCGGATTCACCCTCTATTTTTCGCCAGCTTGATGTCGCCACGGACAAAATCATTCCTTACTTTCAAGAGTTTTCGGAACGTATCCACCAGCACGGCACAGCATTGATGTGCCAAATCACCCATCTGGGGCGCCGCGGTGATGCACATGCTGGCGAATGGCTTCCGGCAATCGCTCCCTCCCCCGTTCGCGAAACCATGCATCGTAATTTCCCACGCGAAATGGATCACCATGATATTAAG
>JAZGFF010000097.1:0-5446 GCA_036479095.1 Rhizobiaceae bacterium
GCGCCAAAGCAGTGTGGAGTTGATCCCGCGCGAAATCTTCAATCTGGCGAAGCAGAATCGTCCCTTTTTGCGTCAGGGCAATGGTCCGAACCCGTTTGTCATCTGGATTGGTATTGATCTGAACAAGCCCGTCAGCCTCCAACTTCATCAACAGCCGGCTGATGCTGGATTTTTCCAAATGCAGCAACCTGCGCAACCCACTGGCGGTTGCGACAGTGCCGCGACCCAGCTCGACCAAAGTATGGACGGCAGAAGGCGATAGCTCAGTATCGGCCAACTGATTTTGCATGAAACCAAGTTCACGGACGATCTGTCTGGCGGAAATGCGCAGGTCATCGATCCGTGTTGTATTGAGCAAATTAGTCATAGTTGTATTATGCAACTAAAACGCACGATGTCCAGCTGCCGCGTGTTCAATTGCATGCTCTGTTCTCTCCATGCAGAAACCATTGGCTGCCCGCTGGAGTGGAGGATTGGCTGGACAAGTGTTTATATTAAAATAGATTACCCTGTATGTTGATTTAATATGATGAAGACAATGAAAAAAACATTCAAAAAATCTCGTGATTTGTTGGATTATGATCCTAAATGGACTGAGATATTTAATTTGGAGAAGCAGAATATTCGGCGAATTATGGGAGCTGATGCTGCTGAGGTGCATCACATCGGATCTACTTCGGTTTTAGGAATGCCCGGAAAGAACATAGTCGATATCTTGGTTGTCATAGAAAACTTGCAGCCAGGCGAGGAATACATAGATGTTCTTGGAGGTATTGGATATATTTATCGCCCAGTGCCGGGGCGGGAAGATTCTCCTTTTTTTACGAAGCCATCGGAGAAGCCTAGGTCCCACAATTTGCACCTCGCGCAAATGAATAGTAAAGTTCATCGAAATCAACTGCTTTTTCGAGATTATTTGAGGTATTGCAGGGCAGCCTTTGATAGGTATGCAAAGTTCAAGCGTGACCATCTCGCAGAACATCCTGATGATTGGGAGGGCTACAGTAGAAATAAGATACAAATTGCGGGCGATCTATTAGAGGCGGCCATGGCATGGGATGCGAAGGGGAGGAAATGATGGTGGATCGCGGTTCAATTACGGAGATGGTTTACTAGATATACTAATCATGCACCGCAATGACATACCGAGCGGTATCTGGCGGACGCTGAGGCAGAATCATGACCACCCCTCAAAAAAATAACCCCGTTGCGCTCTAAAACATTTGCGCCAACGGGGTTGGTTTTATTTGGCCGTTCATGCGGCCTTTGTTGTTATGACAATCAGTTTTACCCGTGCCATTTAAGACGTTCAAGTATATGATTTGCTTCGGGCTGAACTTCTGATCTTGCCTTACTCTTGCCCACTAGGGGAAAGCCTGGGGAGAGCGTTGTGATCTGACAGACCATGGGTTTTAGGACTGTCGAAGTTACCGTCCGTGGCCGCCCCTTCGGGTTGGGCCAAAGCGCTTTTCTGGTGGGCTCATTGTGCCTCCAATCCATCGCTTATTCTTTTGCACATCAACACCTTGAGGGTTGGTGGCTGCAAAATTTCAAATATAAAAGTATCTATTAAACTATTGATTTAATAGTGAAAAACATACTTTGCGATACAAATACTGTGGGGTTAATTGTGCCATTTGTCAAGTTTTCTGATCAGAATGTCGATCACTTTTATTGTAACAAATCTTACTTCACCCAAGCACGGGATTCTTGCCGAGCACTATAAAGTTCCCATGACCCGTGAAGAGCAATCGCACAAACGACAATGCTGCCACCGATAAATACATTCGTTTCAGGCACTTCCATAAACACATACCAAACCCAAAGAGGGGCAAGAACCGTTTCTAGCAAATAGAATAATGATACCTGAGGAGCCGGAATAAACCGTGGTGCCAGCCAAAGGCTAATCCCAGCAATAGGCACGAGAATAAACGCATCAATTAATAAATAGACGGGGGCACTAGGCATCGTGCTACTCCAGAGGAGCATGGGTAAAGCAAAGGCGCCTGAAACCAAGCCCCCATAGGCTGGAGCAAGGGATAGGTCTTTACCAGATCGCCGTGTGATCGTCAGGGAAAAGGCGAGGGTGAGCGCACAACCAAGCGCCATGATATCGCCGAATATATTGCCGGTACCAAGTCCGCCTGAAACGATAATTCCAACCCCCAATATGGTCGCCGCAATGGCCAGCCACGTAGCAACGCTCGGTCGTTCGCCTGTCAGTGGCCAAGATAAAAGGGCAGCCAGCATGGCATTAAAGGCAAGAATGAAAACCACATTGGCAGTCGATGTATGGAACACAGCCGTGACGAAGAAAATATTATTGATCCCGGAAAGGGTTCCAACAATGATAAAATTTTTATCTCTTAACAGCTCTTTCGGCATTGCAGAACGATCAGCTAAAAACCGCCAGTAGGCCCAAACAACGATCAATAGCGCAAAGCCCCGAACACCCATCACCATATAGGGATCAGAACCTGCAAGCCGTATTAAAGGAATATCGAAAGATAGGGCAAAGCCGCCAAGAAAACCAAGGCTCAATCCTTTTTTTGGGTTATGTAGGAGTTTCATTGGGAAAGCTGAACCAACTTACTCATCAGCTTCAATCCATCCTGAGGCTTCTAAACGCTCCTGTGGTTGGAAGCGCGACTTATACTCCATTTTGCGAGAGCCTTCGACCCAAAATCCAAGGTGACAGTGGGGCAAACCACTGCGTCTTGTTTGTTTGATGTGATCGAGAATAAGAAACGTGCCCAAGCTGCGTTTTTCTTCTTCCGGTTCAAAGAAACTATAGACCATTGAGAGCCCGGTGCTTAAACGATCAAATAAAACAACTGCGATTAAGTCGCCCACCCCCTTGCCGGTGATTGAGGTGTCGGGTCCGCTCTTGCGATACTCAATAATCCCTGTGTTTACATGGCTATCTTCGACCATGGTGACGTAATCAAGGATAGTCATTTGCGCCATGCCGCCATTCCCATGACGCGATGCAATATAGCGACGAAACAGGGCGTATTGTTCAGCGCTTACCGTATTGGGCACAATCACACCAATCAGATCAGCATTGCGATCGGCGATACGGCGCATAGATTTGCTTGGGCTAAATCGATCAGCCAGCACCCGCGTAGCAGTGCAGGCACGGCAGCTTTCGCACGCAGGACGGTAGGCAATATTTTGGCTGCGACGAAATCCACCACGGGTCAATTCGTCATGTAGTTGTGTCGCATTCTCTCCCACCAAGTGCGTAAATACTTTGCGCTCGACATTGCCCTCAATATAAGGACAAGGCGCGGGGGCCGTTAAATAAAATTGCGGGTTTGTAAGCGAGTGGGCGGTCATAGCCTGATCTTATTTATTTAAAGCCCATAATAGAAGGGGGCAAACAAAGAAAAAGTTATCCATAGGATGATGACAAGCGGAATCCCAGCTTTCAAATAGTCACTAAATCGATAACGCCCTGGCCCTAAAACCAAAAGGTTGGTTTGATACCCAACGGGAGTTGCAAAGGAGCAATTGGCCGCAAAAATGATGCAAACTATAAATGGCTCAATGGGAGCATTCAATTGTTGGGCAATACCAATGGCAACCGGAGTAAACAGAACTGCGGTAGCGTTGTTCGATAGTACATTAGTCAAAATTGCCGTGACCAAAAACAGCACCGAAAGCACCAATGAAATTGGTTGCCCCTGCATCGAGGTCACCACGGCTTCAGCGATAAAAGCCGCTCCCCCAGTTCGTTCCAAAGCGATTGCGGCTGCCAAGGAAGCCCCAACCATCATAAATATCTGTCGATCAAAGCTATTGGCCGCTTGGCGAATAGTAAGGCATCCCGAAGCGATTACCGCGTAAGCCCCCATCATCGCCGCAGCAACGATCGGGACGATTCCTAAAGATGCCGCAAGAATAACCATTGCAAATATAAAGATTGCTCGCGGCGCAAAAGCCCGCAAAGGAACCTCACCAGCCGAATGTTCCAGCAGTAATATTTCGCGGCTCGCCCTTAATCGTTCCATATCATCAAGAAGTCCGCCAATCAGCAATGTATCACCCGGCTCTAATCTAATATTACGAACCAATCCCCGCGACATGGCGCTGCGTCTTTGTAGCCCCAACACCATCGTTCCATAATTGGCTCGAATCCTTGAGGTCTCGATCGTGCGCCCCGCATATCGTGATCCAGGCGCGATCACGGCTTCGGCAATGGTGAAACTTTTTGAAACCTTCGTTAAAGAATTGCTCTCGCGAGATGGGTCCTGATCTTCGACGGTCATTTCCGGCAAACTGGCAGCTCCAATAGACAATGCCTTGGTCAGGGCGCGGCGTGTTGCTGCCGCGATAATAATATCGCCATCCCTTAAAATGATGTCCTCGAAGGGGGGCAGGATGGTTTCTGAATCACGCTGGATCGATCGCACCGTAATTCCGGTTAAGGCAGGGAAAAATCCGGCTACCGAGGCCTCTCCCTCAAGCGGATGATCTGTTGCTACGTGAATTTGGGCTAAAAACTGACGCCCACTGGCTGGACGATTAGCAGGATCAACATCCGATCGATCTCCCAATATTTTGGGCATCACAAAAATAATGAATAACAAGCCAACCGATGCCATCACTAAACCAGGAATGGTAAAATCAAAGAACCCCACTTTGATGCCATAGCGCTCAGCAACCCCAACAACCAGTAAGTTGGTCGAAGAACCAATCAAAGTTGTCATACCACCAAGGATACCAACAAAGGAGAGGGGCATCAGAGCTGCGGAAGCTGAAAAGTTTCGTTGGGCAGCGATTGCAACAATGATTGGGATAAACATCACCACCACAGGCGTGTTGTTTAAGAAGGCGCTCGTTACACCTGCCGCCACCAAAAGGACAATGATCGTCAGGCGCACGTTACTGCCACCAATAGCAGAGAGCGCCTCAGCCGGGCGCTCTAGCGCATCCGTATGAAAAAGAGCACGGCCAATGACCAATAGGGCCAACACAGTAATCAAAGCCGGGTTTGCAAAACCCATCAATAGTTCCGGTGCCCCAATGGGTTGAGCACCACTTTGCGGCACCAAGGTAAACAAAGCTAAAAAAGCCACCAGTGTTGCCAGTGACACACCCTCAATCGACCAACGCTCTGAGGCATAGGCGATTATTGTGCATAGGATGATCCCAAAGGTCACCCACATATGGAGATTTTCCATGCCGCTAAGTCTCTCGCATCAACCGCTGTTTTGATCTGGAACCAGTTTAGAGCAAATTATAAGGCGGCTGCAATCGTTAGTTCAGCGCTTTATCACGACCCACGTAAGTGCCAAGTAAGATATCTTGAGCCAAACGTTTCTTGGAAGAGAAGAACGAGATCGCAAGCATAAACACCGTAAAGTTGATCACCCAAAATAGAACCCCGTGTAAAATCGCTAAGAACGGATCAACCTTGCTTCCATCAAGTTTTTTGATTTTG
>JAZGFF010000098.1:0-11465 GCA_036479095.1 Rhizobiaceae bacterium
GTTCGTCTATGCGCTCTCCGACAAAGTGCTGGAGGAATCGGGGCTGTTGACGGTAACCGTCATGGGCATCACGCTGGCCAATTCGCGCATGGCGAGCCTGACCGAACTGCGCCGTTTCAAAGAAACCATCACCGTGTTGCTCGTCTCTGGCCTGTTCATCATGCTCACCGCTTCACTAGATTTGAACGCCCTTAAATCGCTCGGTTGGGGCGCGGCGGCATTTGTTGCATTGATCCTGTTTATCGTGCGCCCCATAGCAATTTTCACCGCCACAATCGGCACGGGGCTAGACATAAAAGAACGCGCATTGGTGGCGTGGATTGCCCCGCGCGGAATTGTTGCGGTCGCCGTTTCTGGCCTGTTCGGAACGGCGCTAACCGACCTCGGCATTGAGGACGGTTCGCGGCTCACAACGCTTACGTTCGCCGTGGTCGCCTCGACAATATTATTGCACGGTTTTACGCTCGGCCCCATGGCAAGTTGGCTCGGTTTGAAGTCGGCAGAAAAGCCCGGCTTGTTGATTATCGGCGGTTCCAAATGGACAGACGCGCTGGCCTCAAAGCTGAAAGAAAACGGCGTACCGGTGCTGATTGCAGATAGCAATTGGAACCACATCCGTGCCGCTCGCTTCGATGATATCGAAACATTTTTCGGCGAAGTGCTATCAGAAGCCGCCCACCACGACATCATTTTCAACCGCTATTCCCACCTTTTAGCCGCCACCGATAACGACGCCTACAACGCGCTGGTCTGCACCGAGTTCGGTCCAGAGCTGGGGCGCGGCCATGTGTTCCAAATCGGTAAAGTACGCGAAGAAAGCGAACGGCAAGCGTTGAGTTTTACCCTCGGTGGCCGTTCTCCCTTCAAACCGGGGCGCGAGTATTCCGATTTACGATCTGAAATGTGGATGGGCTGGACATTCCAATCCACCACCTTAACAGAAGAATATGATTACGATTCCTATTTGATCGATCGCCTTGATAACAACAGCGTTCTGCTTTGGGTCAAACCCAATGGCACAATCGTTTTCAAAGAGGGCCGCCATGGCAACGACCCAGACAAGGGCGACACCATAATCGCCTTCGGCGCACCTGCCCCGATTGAAGCCAAAAAAGAAAAGCCCAAAAAATGAGCCAGACCCGCCTTTATTTCAACGCCGAAAAACCAGAAGCCATGCGCATGGCCGAACTCCTCGATCCGCAATTTGAGGAAGAAGCCATAACGACAGTTTTGTTTGAAACAGAGCAAGACAACGGCGACTGGTGCTATTCAATATATGTGCCCGCTGATGACGTGACCATGCGCCGCCAACAGATGATTGAGCGACTGGCCGCCGATGGCATCACGATGACAATCAACGAAGAAGTATTGGGCGATATTGATTGGGTCAGCGAAACCCTGCGCGAACTCACCCCCGTAGAAGCTGGCCGCTTTTTCGTCCACGGTTCCCACGACAATGACGAAGCCAAAACAAAACGCGTACCGATTCAAATCGATGCTGGACAAGCCTTCGGTACAGGCCACCACGGAACCACGGCTGGTTGTCTTGATATGCTGGAAATATGCCTGCGCCAAAGTTCGGGAATTTTAGGCTTGCCGCGCCGCGCTTACGATATTGGCACAGGCTCCGGCGTTCTCGCCATCGCGCTGGCCAAGGTTGCCCACGTGCCAGTTTTAGCAACCGACATAGACCCAATCGCCACCAAGGTAGCGCGGGAAAACTGCGTCTTGAACGGCGTTGGAAATCATGTGCGATGCGAAACGGCAACGGGTTTTCAGCACCCAATATTCAACCAGTTTGGCCCAGCTGATTTAGTATTCGCTAACATCTTAGCGCGGCCCCTTGAGGCGCTGGCAAAACCAATGCGCGCCCATGTAAACACGGGCGCGCAAATAATTTTATCCGGTCTATTGCCCCATCAACGGGCAAGAATTGTCGCGGCCTATTTCAGACAAAACATGGTCATGGAGCGCTGGCACATTCGCGACGAATGGCTCACATTGTTGATGCGAGCAGTTTAACCTTAAAACGGATAAACAATGGTGCTTTTCTTTTGCAAATCTTCGCGATTATAACCGGCATTTTTCAAAATTTCATCATCGAAGTTCAACATAGCGTGCAGTGCATACTGGCGCGCTTTTTTTTCACGACCAGCAATCATGCGATCAAATACTTTACGGAAACCCATAGCGATATCTTTCTCTTTCAAACTCTATTATAAATATATAGAGACCAAAACAAATTGCGTAAGAGCTGCAAACGCAATTCAGCCTTGCAAAAACTGCACAGCACCATTCACACTTTCTCCACTTTTGCCATCACAAGGATAATGATAGGCTGTCATTAGTTCTTGCTAAGGTAGTCTCATGTTTCAAAAATTTAACACCACAAATGCACCCGTGATCGGTGATACTCGCCTCAACAAATTACGCCAATTGATGAGAACGGAAGGCATTGATGCCCTCATCGTTCCCCATGCCGATGAGCAAAATAACGAGTATTTGCCGAAAGACAAAGAGCGCCTGTTATGGCTGACTGGCTTTAGCGGATCGGCGGGAAATGCCATCATAACCCATGAACAGGCTGTGCTGTTCGTTGATGGCCGCTACACACTTCAAGCCGATGAACAACTGGATCGCAATCATTGGACGATCGATAGCATCGAAAAAACGCCTTTAAGTACCTGGCTCAGCGCTAACATCAAACAAGGCGATGCCATTGGCATTGATCCTTGGCTCCATACTTCAAACCAAGTTAGCGGGCTAAATAAAGCTGCTGGTAAAGCCAGTGCAACACTGGTGGAACTCAAGGATAACCCAATTGATGCAATTTGGGATGATCAGCCTGCCCCACCACTTGAACCCGCTTTCATACATGAGTTGAGTTTTGCAGGACGTCTGACCCGTGATAAAATGGACGAAATGCACGCCGCCCTTGCCAGTAATAATGCTGATCTATGTGTCCTCACCGATCCCGCATCAATCTGCTGGCTCTTCAATATACGAGGGAGCGATGTTGCTCACACACCAATCACCCTCGCCCATGCTATCTTACGTTACGATGAAGAACCTATTCTCTTTATCGACAAACGAAAGCTCGATGTAGAAACTCGTGCCTTTCTAAATCAAGTCGCAAGCCTTGCAGCACCTTCTGAGTTAGAAACTCAACTTCGTGCACACTCAAAAAATGCTCGTGTCATGCTTGACCCCGATCTTGCTCCCCACGCCCTGTCTTCAATCGTCGAGAATGCAAAGGGTAAGGTGCTGCGCGCCCAAGACCCTGTAAGTCAGCCCCGAGCCCAGAAAAACGAAGTAGAAGTCTTGGGCAGCAAAGCCGCCCACCTACGTGACGGAGCAGCAGTTTGCACTTTTCTGGCATGGTTAGATAATCAAGAAACTGGCACAATTGATGAAATTACAGCCGCAGAAAAATTGGAGAAAACTCGGGTAGAAATGAGCGTAAATATGCCCCTGCGGGAAATCTCATTTGATACGATTTCAGGTGCAGGACCCAATGGAGCCATCGTTCATTACCGCGTAAACGAAGATTCAAACCGATTGCTAATGGAGGGCGATCTTTATCTTTGCGATTCAGGCGCACAATACGATGATGGCACCACCGACATCACCCGCACTGTTGCTATTGGCAATATTGGTGAGGAGGAGAGAAAAGCTTTCACCCTTGTTTTAAAGGGCCACATTGCTATCGCTCAAGCGCGCTTTCCCAAAGGTACACGCGGTATTGATCTCGACCCCTTCGCCCGCAGTGCCCTTTGGCAAGCTGGTCTAGATTATGCCCACGGAACGGGCCACGGTGTGGGCTCCTATTTGTCTGTCCATGAAGGGCCGCAAAGTATATCCAAACGCGGAATGCAGAAAATCCTACCGGGTATGATCATATCCAATGAACCTGGGTACTACCGTGAAGGAAAATTTGGTATTCGCATTGAAAATCTGGTGTTGGTTCATGAAGCGATGAAAATTGAGGGCGGAGACGAAGCGATGCTTGGCTTTGAAACCTTATCTCTGGCCCCCATCGATCAACGTTTAATCAATGGGGCAATGCTGACAAAGACCGAGCGAGATTGGTTGAATGATTACCATCACTGGGTCGATAACAACTTGCAAGAATTGGTTAGTGAGGAAGTCGCGGTGTGGTTAAGAGAAGCAACAAAACCTCTCACTGAATAGACCTCTAGCGGCCAGTCAGTTTAAACCAACCCGGCTCATCGATGACATCAACTCCTAAACCTTCGGCCTTTTTCAATTTTGAACCAGCTCCAGGGCCGGCCACAACTAAATCGGTCTTTGCGCTCACGGAGCCAGCAACCTTCGCCCCCAAACGCTCTGCCATGGCTTTTGCTTCATCACGGGTCATGAGTTCCAAACTCCCCGTAAAAACCACCGTTTTTCCCGCCACAGGGCTGTCACTGGAAGCCTGTTCGGCAGGTTCTGGCGTTACATATTTCAACAACTCATCGACAACATCGCGGCTTAACGGTTCTGCAAAAAATTGAACAACGGCGCGCGCTGCGGCATCACCAATACCATCAATATTTACCAGTTCTTCCCAAGCCTCCCCTTCAAACGCTGCACTTTGATCCATCGCCTCCAGGAAAGTCCCGATGGTATGATAATGACGTGCGAAAAGCTTACCATTGCCTTCGCCGACATGGCGAATACCAAGGGCGTAGATAAACCTGTGAAGGGCAATCACACGCCGTGCTTCGATTGCTTCAAAGAGTTTTTTTGCGCTTGTTTTGCCAAATCCATCTCGGTTTTCCAAGCGCGAAAGCGAAGCTGCATCTCGCGTTTCAAGAGTAAAAATGTCGGCTGGGTTTTTCACCAAATCCCATTGATAAAATGCCTCCGCCTGTTTCTCGCCAAATCCATCAATGTCAAAAGCATTGCGTGAAACAAAATGCTTCAGCCCTTCGACAGCTTGAGCGGGGCAAATAAACCCACCAGTACAACGGCGAACGGAATCGACCTTACCGCTTTTTTCATTGACCTCACGAACGGCAGCACTGCCACAGGCTGGGCATTTCGTAGGAAATTGATAGGGCTCAGAATTTGCGGGGCGTTTGTTCAAATCAACGTCCAGCACTTTCGGTATAACATCCCCAGCACGATAGATTGTTACCCAGTCCCCAGGGCGTAAATCTTTGCCCTCGCGAATAGGTTCACCATTAGAGCCGGTTCCTGCGATATAATCTTCATTATGCAAAGTCGCATTGGAGACGACAACACCTCCAACAGTCACTGGGTCTAATCGGGCGACAGGGGAGAGCGCTCCAGTACGACCAACTTGAATTTCAATTTCTTGCAACAAGGTGCTGGCTAATTCTGCAGGAAATTTGTGGGCAATCGCCCAACGCGGGTTACGCGAGACAAAGCCAAGCCGTTCCTGCAACCCTAATGCATCAACTTTATAAACCACCCCATCAATATCATAATCCAGCGATGATCGTTGTTCCTCAATATTTCGGTAATGATTCACTAAACCAACCACGTCTTCAAAACGCCCCATCAAAGGATTGATTGCAAAACCCCACTGGTTAAAAAGGTGCACCATATCGAATTGGTTCTCTTTAGGAATGTCGCTCATATCTCCCCAAGCGTAGGCGAAAAACTTTAAAGGGCGGCGTGCGGTAATTCTAGAATCCAACTGTCGTAACGATCCCGCAGCAGTGTTGCGTGGATTAACATAAGCTGGTTTGCCTTCGGCTTCCATGCGTTTGTTGAGTGCAAGAAAATCTTTTTTCCCAAGATAGACTTCCCCTCGAACCTCAACGATATCAGGGATATTTTTCCCCTTAAGTTTATGAGGAATCTCACCGATAGTTCGTGCATTGGTCGTCACATTTTCACCAACACTTCCATCGCCGCGGGTGGCAGCGCTAACCAATTCACCCTGTTCATACCGAAGTGCCAAGGATAATCCATCAATTTTTGGCTCGGCGGTAAACGCCATTGCCTGACCCTCAGGCCATTTCAAGAAGCGTTTGATCCGGTCAATAAAATCGGCCACATCCCCGTCGTTAAAAGCATTATCAAGAGATAGCATCGCGACCTTATGCGAAATTTTCTCAAACTTACTTTGCACTACAGTACCCACCGAATTTGAAGGTGAGTCATCGCGAATGAGTTTTGGGAATTTTGCCTCAATCTCAGAATTACGTTTACGCAAAGCATCATATTCGGCATCAGAGATGATCGGAGAATCATTGCCATGATAGCGGCCATCATGGTCAGCAATTTCTATTGCCAAACGCTCTAATTCGTTAGCAGCTTCGTCCGGCGTTAGTTTTTTGGTTGGTGTATTCATCCCTACTCAACCAGCAAACGAGCTGCGGCAGCGCGTGCTTCTGTGGTGATCGTTGCGCCTGAGAGCATCCGGGCGATTTCATCAAGCCGTTCGTCTTCACGAATGAGGCTAACTTTTGTTTCGGCCTCATCGCCGTTGCTTTTGGAGATAAGGTAGTGCGTTCCTGCCCGTGCAGCCACTTGGGGTGCATGGGTAACTGATAGAACCTGCACATGCTGGGCTAGAGCCCCTAAACGAGCACCAATTGCATCCGCAACAGCACCGCCAACCCCTGTATCAATTTCATCAAATACCAATGTCGGCGCTGAGCCCCTATCCGCCAGCGCCACCTTTAGGGCAAGTAAAAAACGTGAAAGCTCACCTCCAGACGCAACTTTCATCATCGCCCCAGCGCGGGTCCCTGGATTCGTTTGAACATGAAATTCCAAATTATCACAGCCATCTACCGATACATCATCCATGTTTGTAATCTGTTCAACGAAGAATCTTGCCTGGTCAAGTTTCAATGCCGGCAACTCTTGCATTACCTTTAGTGCCAGCTCATCCCCCGCAATATAACGCTTTTTGGAAAGCGAACTGGCCGCTTTTTCAAGGCTGTTACGCTTTTTCCCTAATTCTTGCTCCAGCAATGTAAGTTTTTCTTCGCCAGCATCTAAATCAGCTAAATCTTTGCTGAGCTTAGCAGCGTGCTGGCTTAATCCTTCAACCGGCACCTTATATTTGCGCGAGGCTGCCCTCAGGGAAAATAACCGTTCCTCTGCACTTTCTAATTCTTGCGGATCAAATTCCGAAAGACGCAAGGCGTGTTCCAACTCGCTTTCCGCTTGCGATAATCCATCAAGAGCGACCCCAAAAGCTTCTATGGCCGTGTTCAGCAAGCCAGGCGCTGCTCCTGACTTGCGTTCTAACTTACGCATGGCGCTGATCAAAACAGGCTGTGGTGAAGCAGTTCCAGCCAAAACATCGTAAGCTTCTTGAATATCTACGGCTATTTTCTCTGCTGCCATCATCGTTTGCCGCCGTCCTGCAAGCTCCTCCTCCTCTCCCTCTTTTGGGGATAGGGTGGATAATTCCTCAACGCTTGATCGCAAATATTCGGCATCGCGTGCAGCTTTTTCAATTCTGGCCTTCAACTCTTTCATTTCCTTGGTAGCAGTGCGCCATTGATTAAAAGCAAGGGAAACTGTTGCAACATCTGCTTGCAGGCCACCAAAGGCATCGACCAACTGACGGTGGGCTGAGGGGTCCACCATTGCTCTTTCTTCATGCTGCCCATGAATTTCAACCAACAGTTGCCCGACCGATTTCAACATCGAAACACTCACAGCTCGATCATTCACATAGGCACGCGTTCGGCCATCTGAGCTTTGTGTGCGCCTTAATATGATGCCTTCATCGCGCGTTGTGTCCACCAAATCGTTTTCTTCAAGAAAATCGAACACTGGGTGATCAGGCTTCACATCAAAGATAGCGCTAACCTGCCCTTGGCCCTGGCCAACCCGAACCAAATCTCCATCCCCCCTGGCGCCAAGGGCAAGAGAAAGAGAATCGAGCAATATTGACTTGCCGGCCCCTGTCTCGCCAGACAAGACCGCTAAGCCTTGATCAAAATCGATATCCAGTGAGCGGATCAAAACGATATCTTTGATGGATAGAGCCGAAAGCATGGGGGGTGATATGAAATCTCTTCAAAGCTAAATTACGATCACCATACCAAGAACCATGATCAGGAACCAGCATGTTTCTGCTTTGTACTCGAAATTAGTTGTAAGAATTCAGGCAAATGTTGAATTAAGCGCCTACGATTGACCTTGCAGCTTTAGAAATCCAAGAACCT
This sequence comes from Rhizobiaceae bacterium, assembly GCA_036479095.1. GTDB lineage: Bacteria > Pseudomonadota > Alphaproteobacteria > Rhizobiales > Rhizobiaceae > Pseudahrensia. The sequence goes on from JAZGFF010000098.1 coordinate 8,166, forward strand.
TGGTTTTCAAGGGGCCGTAAACCGCCCTTTTCCAATAAAGCGTACGAATCCTTATACCACTGACTTTCTGGGAAGTTGTGCCCCAAGACAGCAGCTGCCGTTTGAGCTTCAGAGGTTAAACCAAGCGCATAATAAGATTCAGTCAAGCGAGCCAAAGCTTCTTCAATATGGCGCGTATCTTCAAACCGTTCGAGAACATTTCGATAACGATTAACCGCCGCCAAATATTCATTTCGCTCTTGATAATAACGCCCAACGAGCATCTCTTTACCGGCCAATTGATCTTTAGCGATTCGCATTTTCCGCTTTGCGTCTTCAATGTATTCGCTGTCTGGATAGCGCTCTACAAGCTCATTCATCGTCCGCAAAGTTTGTCGTGCAGCTTTTTGATCTCGTGTAATGTCCTTGAGCTGGCGATAGTGAGACATACCAACAAGATACAGAGCGTAAGGGGCTTCTTTGTTGGCTGGATACAGGGAAACAAATCGCTTCCCGTGAGCAATTGCCTCAGGATATTCAGCCGCGCGATAGGCTAAGTAAGTAGACATGATGCCAGATTTCTTGGCAAAAACTGAATACGGGTGCTGGCGATCAAGCTTTGAAAACTTGCGTTTTGCCTGAGGGATATCCCCAGCATCAATATTCGCCAGCGCTTCGTTATAAAGCTGATCGGCAGGAACTGTAGGGTCTACGAAGGCGTTGATGTCTTGTTCTTTGGCACACGCAGAAATCAACAATGAGAGCGAAACCACGGCCATTCCCATTGTGTTGCGTTTCTTGGTAGGGCGAGACGCTGCCATTCCAGACTGCTCAACTTTAACCATTTTCAATTCCTGATTTCACAAAATTTCCCATCGCTCGTGCACACTACAATTATTACTGCTTCGATACAACAACTCAGCCCCGCTCTTGAAGGCAAATAATTGCTTTTTTGTGGCAGTGCTTAACGATGGTTGATTGATTAGCTTTTATCAGGTGAAAAGGCAGGAGCCTTGACGGCCATCAGTTCTACACGAGCTGCAGGACGACCAACAGGCTCAGTGTCTGTCCACTCATAATTTGCGGTATCGGATAGAAGTTCTTGCAGAGCAAGGGCATTTAATTTGTGGCCACCACGATAGGAGCGGTAACAACCAAGTATTTGAGCGCCAGCAAGCGCTAAATCTCCAACCGCATCCAAAGTTTTATGACGAACAAACTCGTCCTTGTAGCGTAATCCTTCTGGATTAATGACGTTGTTATCATCGCAAATCACGACAGAATTATCGAGGCTTGAACCTAAAGCAAAACCAGCCGCCCAATACCGTTCCACATCTTTCATGAAACCAAAAGTTCGCGCTCTTGATAGCTCCTTGCGGAATAATTCTGGGGTAAGGTCGCCTTCAAATTTTTGGCGGCCAATAATTTCTTCATCGAAATCAATTTCGACCTCATAGCGGGTACCGTCATAGGGCAAAAATGTGCCCCAGCATGGTCCCATATCAAAGCGAACTTCGCGCAAAACACGCAAATACCGTCGTGAGCGACTTTGTGTCATCAACCCAACTTGGTCGATCGCATCAACAAACACTTCAGAAGAGCCATCCATTACGGGCACTTCAGCGCTATCAACTTCAATGATTACATTATCTACATGCAGGGCAATTAAGGCTGCCATCAAGTGCTCAACAGTTTTAACATGAACACCTGTTGGATCGCCTAAAACAGTACAAAGATCAGTTGCGCCAACGACAGAAATTATGGCTGGGATATCAATTTGGTCAACAGGGGCAACATCTGTACGCTGGAATACGATACCCGTATTAATATCAGCGGGCAAAAGCGAAATAGAAACGGGTTTTCCGCTATGGACACCAACACCAGATAAATCGATTCTCGATGCTATAGTATTTTGCAATGTCGAAACTTTCGTTCCCATATTTTCCCCATTCCCGTGTCTTTACCACGGTAATTGATGTTGTGCCCTATTGTGTCAGACCGACAAGCCGATTATTTCACCATACACAGTACCAACAGTGTACCCCAGTAAATCGCCAATATGTCGCTCGTTTCACTTCCATGAAGCTATAGGCTGAGAGCGGGTATTCCAAATCACAGTTTCTTACACTTTGTTAACAGAATGAAACAATTCGGGCGTAGCGCTTTTAATACTTGTTAAAAACAAGAAAAAAGACCAACCCCGCTAGTCTACAGGGTTGATCTTATCAATTTGTAAACCATGCCATTTCGTTCAACTAATCAAAATGGCAACTGATTTTATAGTTAATAATCAGTTAGCCTGACGTCGTAAAAACGCAGGAATGTCCAATTGATCATCTTCTGAGACCGGGCGAGCAGAGGCGGTCGGACGCCCGTGGATGTCTAGACTCCCGTTGCGCGGTGGGGCGTAGGGGTTGTTATCTTCGCGTGCCGCTGGATCTGAAGGCGCTGCCTGGCTTGGTTGTTGGGCAAACGTTTGTGGTTTAATTTCTTCAACCGGTGCCGCCAGTGCAGGGGGAACCGTTTCACTTGTCGCGTGAGAAACACCTCCAAGGCCTGTCGCCAACCGCTTCAACAGCCCCATTGGGCCATTTTCACTATCACTGGGCTTTGGCGCCGCTTCAGCTTGAGAAAGTTGTGGAAAATCCTTCATAGATGGCATCCGTGGGGAAGCAATAGCGCTTGCCGCTGGGGAAGATTCGACATCTTCGGGCATCTCCATTTGCTGTTCTAAAGCAGATTGGAAGTCAGCATCCGAAATCGGGTCAGCAAAATCAGCACTTTCTGGCTCGAATGGAACTGCGCTTGCAGGGCGCTCAATTTCAATAGCTGGCGTTGCTGCAAGAGCTGAGCTCTCCGCTTCATCACTCATCTCATTGGTTGAAATGCTGATTGGTTCTTCCGGACTAATGATTACTCCAGAACGCTCGATGGCCGACTGGCGCAGACGTTCAGCCGCATCGTTCATTCTTTGCGAGTTTGGTTCAGCAGCAACACTGTTTTCGTTATCGATACCGGTTGCGACAACCGAGACGCGAATAATGCCTTCGAGGCTTTCATCAAAGGTGGCGCCAAGAATAATATTTGCCTCAGCATCAACTTCCTCACGAATGCGCGTAGCAGCCTCATCAACTTCAAACAGGGTCATATCGCGACCACCGGTAATGGAAATCAGCAGGCCTTGAGAACCAGCCATCGAAGTTTCATCCAAGAGAGGATTAGAAATTGCAGCCTCAGCAGCAGCCATCGCACGTCCCTCCCCTGAGGCTTCACCAGTTCCCATCATTGCGCGACCCATTTCACGCATAACCGAACGCACAT